>JAWOER010000029.1:0-5262 GCA_046482655.1 Candidatus Delongbacteria bacterium
ATTCTTCATCTTCCATTCCCTTTTTACACTTTAATTTTTTGACAGATACACCATCATCTGTTCGAGGGTCGGTTTTTCGACTAAGATCTCGAACTGCGAAAACACATCCTGATTCTCTACATTGCACAGAGCTTCGAAACCGAAGCGGTTCTCTTTGATACCGAGGATTCCGCTTCTTATCTCATCTGTCAGGATGTCCGTATCACCCTTGATTATCTTGTAGTTTTCAAGCAGGACATCCTTCTGGTCGGAGAAGACGATACGGCCGTTATTGATGAAGGTTATGTAGTCAGCTATCTTCTCGAGATCCGAGGTGATATGCGTTGAGAACAGGATCGATTTGTTCTCGTCCTGGATCTCTTCCCGAAGGATGTCCATGAGTTTGTCGCGGAATACAGGGTCAAGGCCGGAAGTAGGTTCGTCGAGGATCAGAAGCTCGGCATTGTGAGAAAGAGCTACAGCAAGCGAGAATTTCATTTTAGTACCTTTAGAGAGATCTCTGATTTTTTTATTGAGGAGGAGTCCGAAGATCTCACAATAGTCAGCGAATTTCTCGTCATCCCACCTGCTGTAGAACGGCGCGATTATATCTTTCATTTTCTTTACGGTCAGATGCTCATAGAAATAGCTTTCCTCATATACGAAGCCGATCCTGTCCTTTATCGCCACTTCATCTTTCGAGTTGTCCATGCCAAAAATTTTAATATCCCCGGAATCTTTCTTCAATAAATTCATTATCAGCCTTATAGTGGTCGTTTTGCCAGCCCCGTTCGGACCGATAAATCCCATGATATAGCCTTTTTCCAAGCCGAAACTGATATTGTCGAGCTTAAAACCTTCGAATTCTTTCGTTACACCGTTAATTTCAATTATCTTATTCATTATAATACCTCCTCGTATAGCGCGTCGAGCATTTCTCTCAGCTCACTTTTCTTTAGTCCGAGCATTTTCGCCTCATCCACCGCTTCCGACAGCCTGTTTTCGATAATTTTGAGCTTCTGCTCTTTGATAAATTCCTTATTCTGATGAGCCACGAAAGTCCCTTTGCCACCGACTGTCTCGAGAAAGCCTTCCCGCTCGAGGTCTTCATAACTGCGCTTGGTTGTGATCACGCTGATCCTGAGATCTTTTGCGAGGTTCCTGATTGACGGTAGTGCGTCGCCTTCTTTCAGTTCACCGGTGATCATCATGCCCCTGAGCTGGTCGGATATCTGCTTGTAAATCGGGTCGGGTGATGAGTTTCTGATTATTATTTTCATTTTTCGCTCCGTGCATTTTGTATTTACTGTGCATATCGTACATATACAATTTAACGAATAAAAATTGCTTTGTCAAGTAATATTTGACGAAAATAACAATTCTTCTTGCTTTTAAGCCTATATGTTTGTAAATTACATACACGACTATATGATTTGCAAGGGATTAGGCATGATAGATAGGGCGATAAAAGATAAAATACTTGAAGCTGCAAAGAATTATCCGGTAGTAACACTCACCGGTCCGCGTCAATCAGGAAAAACTACTTTACTGAAAAGTATATTTGAAAATTACGATTATGTTAATATGGAAGACCCTGAAGTCAGAAAATATGCGACCGATGACGCAAAGGGTTTTTTGGCTCAATACCAAAGAGGCCTAATTATTGATGAGGCTCAGAGAGTGCCTGATATCTTTTCTGACGTTCAGGTTATAGTTGACGAAGAGAAAAAGGAAGGCAGGTTCATTTTGTCAGGTTCACAGAATTTCTTACTCCTTAAGAGCATTTCTCAGTCACTTGCAGGCAGAACAAGCGTACTTCATCTTTTACCATTCACGAAAAGAGAGCTGGAAGGAAGAATTCCGCTCTCTATTGATGATCTGACATCAGAAAATCCGACAGAAAATCAAAGTTCTATATTCGAGCCCATACATAAAGGTTTTTATCCGAGAATACACGATAAGGGACTTGACAGTCAGGATTGGCTTAACAATTATTTCAACACCTATATCCAAAGAGATGTCCGAACAGTTATGAATGTAACCGACCTTGATCTTTTTTCCGATTTTGTAAGATTATGCGCAGGAAGAACAGGTCAGCTTTTAAATCTCACTTCTTTGGCTTCAGATGCCGGAATAACACAGGTGACGGCAAAAAAATGGCTTTCGATCCTTGAAACCAGCTTTATAATTTTCACACTGAGACCTTATCACAAGAATTTCTCTAAAAGAATTATAAAGAGCCCCAAGCTGTATTTTTACGATTCCGGACTTCTGTGCTACCTGCTCAGGATAAGATCACCGGAGGAATTGAAGATATCTCCTTACAGGGGGAATATCTTTGAAAGTTATTGTATTTCAGAATTCCTAAAATCAATGCACCACATGAATGCTTACCCCGATATACATTTTTGGAGAGATTCGACCGGAAATGAGGTCGATCTCCTGATCGAAAAGAACGGCAGGATTTATCCTGTTGAATTCAAATCCGGTGAAACATTCAGCAGCGATTTTGTAAAAGGTATCAAAAACTGGAACCAACTGGCAAAAAAACCCGACAGTGACTCTTTCGTAATATACGGAGGCAGCAGAAAGATGACTTATAAGGGTGTAAATGTAATCCCTTGCGGCATGCTGTAGATCAACTCAAAATCTTCATTTCCCCAAAAGCCATTTCCATGCAGAATAAATTTTTATTGTAAGACCGTCAATCACTTCGACCCCTTCGTCATCAACTGTAATGACTGAAAGATTGTCAGTTTTTAGAAATTGAGCCGACCTAACTAAAGCCCTGAATTCACGGTTCTTAACTTCTGGTTTATCAACGCTGTAACAAGCCTGTACTAATCCTTCGATCCTGCCGTTTCTGCTAATCACGAAATCTACTTCGTGCTCTTCTTTGGTTTTATAATAATTTATTGTATATCCTCTCCGCTTCAATTCAAGATAGATCAAATTCTCAAAAGCTCTCGTATCATCTATACTTTCAGCATAAGAAACAGCTCTTGCCAATGCCCAATCCGCACAGTAGATTTTTTTGTAATTCCTTGAACGGACTTTTTCTGAAACGGAATAGATCTCTACGGGAAATATCATGTAGGCATCAGAGAGATACGCCAAAAATTTATACAGAGTATCTTTACCGAAAGAAAGACCGGCATTTTGTACATTTTCCGAAAGTCTGCTTACTGTCATCGGACAGGCGGTTCTTGCCACCAGAGAATCAGCAAAAAATCGTAAAAGCGGGACACTAATGTTATCTTCAGGATGAGATTCAATAATATCTCTTAATAGCATTGCATCCCAGTAAGTCCGTAACATTTCAGATTGTCTGTTCTCAGGAATATCCAATAAACCGGGAAATCCGCCCTGAACAATGTATTTCCTAAAATAATTCAATAAAAGATCGCATTCCTTTGTAGTTTTCATATTCTCTTTAATATTATAATGCCTGAGAAATTCCGTGAAAGAAAACGGAGAAAGCTCATACGGAAATAATTTACCTCTTAAGGCGGAAGCGTATTCTCCTCTCTGCAGGGCAGCTGTCGAACCTGTAATGATCACTTTGTGAGATTTTGATTCGATAAGATATAAAATATAGTCTTCCCAACCCTTGACCCTGTGGATTTCGTCAAAAATAAAATACACTTCTTCAGAATTCCTCTTTTCTGGGAATAAAGCGTAATAGGCAGAGTCTATCAGATGCAATTCCGTTGAAGGAATGTTTATCAGCCTGTGATCATTAAACTGGATCCGGCAGATATTTTCACTCAATCCTTTTGATGATAATTCTTTTGCAAGCTGGTGTGTTCTGAAAGTCTTTCCGCATCTTCTTACTCCGGTTATTCCGGCTGCCATAAAGGGAATAAAGTCGATCTCGAGGTCTCTTTGAGTAAGATTTTCCGAATCTTTAGACTGATAATCGAGAATTATTTTCTGAATCGATTCTTTATCCATAATACTCTCCATTGATTTACTTCCTTATGCGAAGGACAATATAACAATTTTTCTTCCTTTTCGCAAGGATTATTATATTCGTATTGCTTTGCAAATTGTATACTCGTCTATGTAATTTCAGATTTTAATAATCAAAGAATTTACTACATCACAAAATCCATAAAATTCTCTTTATTTATCTGTGTGAATTTGGTAATGAACTTGAACCTTCATACGCACTAACTTGCCGAATTCATGTAAATTTGGCAAGTAAAATGTCTAATTTAATGCAAATTCGGCAATTATATCGTCTGCCCGGCTTTAAAATATACTGTCAGCCACTATCTTAATCCCGATGAGGATCAATATTATTCCGCCGACAAGTTCGGCGCTCTGACCAAGCCTTCTGCCGGCGCGTCTGCCTATGTTTACGCCGATGAGAGAGACTACGAAGGTAGTACATGTTATAAAGACAGCAGGGAAAAAGATGTGCTCGCCGAGGATCAGGATGCTTAAGCCGGCAGCAAGGGCGTCAATGCTTGTGGCGATTGCCATTACAAGAAGCGGCCAAAGGTCAAAATAGCAGAATGTTTTGCAGTCTTCAGGCTTTCTGCTTTCTATTATCATCTTTATTCCTATAAATGAAAGAAGACCCATTGCTATCCAGTGATCAAAAGATTTTATGTAGGCTAGAAAGAGAAAACCCGAAAACCATCCGATGACCGGCATGATGCCCTGAAAGACGCCGAAGAAGGCTGACATTTTGAGTTTGTCGCCGGTTCTGACCTGAGGCGAACAGATGCCTGCCGCTACAGAGACCGCGAATGCGTCTGCGGAAAGTGCAAGGCCGAGAAAGAATATTTCGATCAGGCTCATTTTATTTTAACCTCAAAAATTCCTTAATGTAATTATATGGTTGAGAAATATTGAAGAATCTGTACCTGTACATCAATGCAATATTATAGCCGTATTGATTCTGAATGGAGTCGTATTCATAACCTGCAGAAGAAAAAAGATAATTATTGATCCGATAGTCCAGGCTTAGTCTGTTCATATATCCGTAATCCCTGTCAGTTATTTCTATATATTCTTCTGAACCTATATATTCGGTATTCCAGGTAACTGCAAGATCATCTGTCAAAAATCTCGAAACATATACCTCACTTCCCAAAAATATTTCAGCATACCTGTCAGGAAGTTCAAGTACCCCCAGTTCTCTGTCGATAAAATTTTCACTCACACTTGGTCTTATCGATACAGAAGCTCCTATAAATCTTCCTATTGCATACTCTATCGGTAAAATGAAAGGGCTGAAGATCCTGGTGTCAAATGCTTCATTAAATATCTCCA
>JAWOER010000106.1:0-5089 GCA_046482655.1 Candidatus Delongbacteria bacterium
ACCTGATCTGCATATCAATAAAAGCCTGATGCCAACCCGAACCTGAAATGCCTATCATAAAATCAATATCTTCCAGAGTTTCTACACCTTCGAATATCTTACCCTGCTTTTTAAATGTACCTTTATAGTCAGAAACCATACTGAATATCTGGATATTAGGCATTATGGGAATATAATCCATATGAATATAATCAACTCCGGCTTCAAGATGCTTAAACTCCTCCATCTGCATTATTTGTTTTACCGTCTCTTTTCCCAGACCCATACCGTTAACCGATGCCCCGTAATAAATAAAGACTTTGACTTTCTTTCTCAAACAGTGTTTAAAAAATGCTTCAAAGAAAGGAAGCAACTCTGCCTTCTGGGTCGGGGTAAAGGCAAAATCGATGTGAACGGCATCCCCCTCCTCGAGCTCTTCGATATGATCGAATATAGCTTTTGTTTCTTTTGATATAGAAACAGGGAATTTGAAAATATCAAGACCCGGTATCAGGGGAATGATTATGGATAGAAAAACAAGAAGATAAATTATTCTTCTGTCCAGTTTTTTAAGTTTTTCTAAGATTTTTTTATTCATAATTCTTTAATTCCCGTTTTATTTTATTCGGATAAATGAGATCTTTCGAGGCCGAAGAATATCCTGATCATCATTGTGATCATACCAAGGTATCCTCCAAAAATTATAGCTCTTCTTCCTGCACTTGAGGGAGCGTCCAGTATCCATTCGCCAATTACAGGTATCTTATCCCACATCGCTTCTCCTATAGGGATCTTGCTGAGCATAACAAAAACAGATGCCACCAGAAGAACAGCGGATTCAACTGATTTTGCCTTAAAAGACCTGTATGCCGCAGAGGCTATATAAAAAGCGAGTATGGAGAAAACTGTTGCCTGAAAAGGAATATAAACATTAAAAAAAAGCGAACTGAAAGGAGTGCCTGCGGCTGTTCCGCGCTGAATCCCGAGAAAAAGCATCAGAATTATCATACTCACACGCAAGATCGCGTAGTATCTTTCATTATTATATTTGATCTTGTAGTAGTTCTGCCTGATAACAGAATATGCTGCTACCATTATACCTACTACACCGCCTATTTTCAATCCGTTCGAAAAGAATATCTTCAGATTGTCAAAGAACATTCCGGCAATAAAGAATTCGCTGTACCACAGTACTCCTGCAATAAGTCCGAACAGTATTGGTATTTCTTTTTTCATTTTGCTCAACCTTTAGAATAATTTATTAATGTGTTGTCAGAATATCTCTTATAAATGTCCACTCGGCATTTATCGTAAGCAATATTGTACTTATGACAAATAAAGAACCGAATAACAGCTTTCCGTAATCGGAAAGCTTAAGATTGGAAAGTATTTGAGAATCCCTGGAAAGGTATGCTGCAGCAGCATAAAGCTCTTCGCCTATAAGTGTATAGTCGCATGCAGTTATAAAGAAAGGAAGCTGCGATGCTGCGACAGTTCCGGCAACCTGGATCGATCCCGCAGCAAATCCGGCCTCTGCTATCAGCAGTGATTCTGCGGCGTAATTACCGAAGTGAAGTGCCGTAGCGGGTTTTTTTCTTGCAATAATACCCGAAAGGCCTGCTGCAAAAGCAAACTGGTCCTGAACAAGGAAGAAACAGTTATCTTTTTTGTGGTCTTCAGGGTAACCCGCGTCCAAAAATCCCGAAGCTACCATTTCCTCCGCGACCTGAAGGACAATAGGATCATAGGCAGGATAGATAATTTCAGCTTTAAACTCCGCCACTTTTTTTGCAACGCTTCTCAAGATCAGCATACTTGCGATCGTCATAGGGTCAACAAAATTGCCTATACCCGAATCATAAACTATGGGTTTGCCCATTTCAGTTGCTCTTCCCACAGCATCGTCAATCGCATCCAGTCCGGGTATTTTTCTTATATAAATACTGTCTCTTTTCTTTTTGACAGTATGGAACACATAAAAGAACAGTCCAAAGAACATGAGCGTAAAAATAAACACATTCGTCCTGTATGTTCTGAATCCTTTGTCAACATTAAAACGGAAATACTTTCTGTAGGCTGATATTATATCCTGGGAGAACTTGACCTTTAAAATGTTCTTAAAATATTTTTCCAGTTCGGGATCATTATCTCTGATCATCCTTATCAGTTCAGCATTGACATCGTATGTGCCCGTGCTTGTTCTGAACTCATTGACAACTCCGAGAAGTCTTGTGACCTCTGCAGAATATATATTATCGATCGTAACAGCTTTTGCATCCAGCCATAACTGGTGATATTTTTCTATCTCCTCTTCATTCCCCTTTGATTCCGCCTCTTTCTTGGCCTGATAAGCATCCTCTACTTCTTTTTTCATGCCGGCAATATAATTTTCCCTGTTCGACCTTATATAATCCCCGAGTTTTTTGGCGATTTTCTCGATCCTATTCTGAACATCATCATCAATATATAGAAAATCAACCCTCTTATCGGTAACGCGGGTGGTTTCGCTGTAAACATTATCAAGCATCCTTTCAAAACCGATACTCAGTCTTTTTATTATTGTGTATGCATTCTGCATTTTTGAAGCGGGGCCGTTTATCTCCGGTTTGGATTCTGCTTCTATTGCAATTAGATCATTTATGGCATTCTGTTTATCCTGATCAGGCTTTGTTATGTAGCCGATAAGAGCAGGATTAGCCGGTTCACCTTTAATTTCTTTTTCGGCCCACGCCCGGTTCTCTTCGAGCAGACCGCTCAAAAGGTCCGAAACCCCAATGCTTAATATATTATTGATGCTTTCGATAACTATTAAAAGCTGAGTTTCCATTTGCCTGTCAGGACCAATGTCTCTGCTGTAATAATTATCGACATAGGAGACGAGCCTCGGCATAAGAATATCGTAGTCCCTGGTAACATCCCAGGATTCGTGGATTGCCGCCAGTTCTTCTGCGGCTTCTTTGCACAGCTGTTCCTCTTTTGTCAGTTCCTTCTCTTCCCCGACAACTAGATCTTGCTCCTCTTCAATTGCCTTTTCACCGGAAATTCCATCAATTAACGGCTCGGTGAGCGACTCATTCTGAGAATACAATACCATGATCGGGAAAAGGATGTAAAGAAAGAGCAGAATTCTTTTCATAGACACCTTTCCCATTTTAATATTATTTTCAATTTATATTTTTTAAATAGCCTCATTTGGTAACCCATGATTCAACAGAATGTTCATTATATGAAATGGTAAAAAAAAAATCAACCCAAAAATATATATTTTTTATCAGAAAATTTTTAGTTCGTAAACGAATATTTCGTTATCATAACTGTTATATACAAATAACCTGTCACCTATAAGATATTTTTCGAAACCGTCGGGATTGTGATAGAAGTCGGGATTTTCTGCATTAATATCGACTGTATTCAAATACAGGCCGTCTTTAAAAACATCCACTATAAAATTGGATATTTCCTCATCATCTCTTTTTTTGCCGCCTTCTGCAAAAAGATAACCGTCTTTATGGAAATAGAGCTGCCTGACCGCTTTTTTGTACCTGAATTTAGAAGCATCTATCTCCCGCCAGCGGTATTGTGATTCAAAAGCTTCTTTTTTTCTCTTTCTTTCCTTTTCCGAATACAGTACACGGGCATAATTTTTCCTGATCTTTTCTGTCAAAACACCTTTCTTATCATATATATTTATAGAAAACATGCCCTCAGAATTTTCGGCAACATAAATTCTTCCGTTTCCGGTCGTATAACTGTTAAGGTGGTCCTCGGGAATAAAATCCCTAAAATGCATCTCTATGGTTTTTGAAACAATATCTTTTGTCTTTTCGAATTTTTTATTCAGCATCGATAAATTATAGGTAAACTGCATTTCACCGCCGCTTCCCCTTGATCCGGACCTGCCAAAAATAATACCTACGAATTTATCCTCTGAGAGTTTAGCAACTGACTGAGGAACACCATTTTCTCTCACGGGCGTTATATCTTTTATATAATTGCATGCGCTGTCATATACAATAATCTTTCTGGATCTCTGGTCCACAACATAAACAGAGTCATTTGAGCATAACAGTTCTCTCGGCCACATTATTTCGCCGGGACCGCTGCCTTTCCGTCCGAAGCTTTCTATAAAATCACCGTTGACACTGAACTTGAATACAGAATTTTTTCTTGTGTCCAGGATAAAGATATTACCCTTATCATCCATATCGATAGCACCTATCCTTCTAATAACGGCAGTTGTATCGCCAACATCTCTATTCAATACGAACTGCAGTTCTGCTTTAATGCTCAGATCCATTTTTGAAGGGTAATTTCCGTTTTTGTAAACCTTAATACCATCAACGATCTCGACACTGTTGCCCTCACTCAGTCCGCATGAGATCAAAGCCGGGAACAAAATAGCTGCCATTACAATATTGAATGTCTTAAATAACATTTATCCTCCGTTCTGTGAAAATTCTTTCAAAATGACCCGTGCTGCTTCAAGGTCGGTCTTTTTATTGCTCAAAGAAATTTTTGTACCCTCCGGCAGTTTTTGAATCATCTTACTCATTAAAATTTTTTGTTTAAAAAGTGATCCGTGAAGTATAAGGTTCCAATGTGCCGGTGTCATCATCTTTGAGCAGTCCTTTACCAGCAGGGCAAGAGCATCGGCACCTTTGTCTATTATAGTTTCTGCAGTATTACAACCTGTTTGAGCTGCTTCAAATACAAGTCGTGAGGCTGAAGAAATTTTATTTTTAGAATTTTCTTTGTAAATATATCCCGGAAGCTGATCCAGATCTTTAACAGAAAAATACTCTCTGACCATACTTTCCAGTACGGTTTTCGGTCCGTAGCCGTAAAACGATCTCAGAGCTGCTTTTAACGCGTTCTTTCCAAACCAGAAGCCTGATCCCGAATCTTCAATAAGATATCCGAATCCGCCGGTTCTGAAAACTTGCCCGTACATATCTTTACCGTAACACACGCTGCCTGTTCCGGATATCAACAGTATTCCAGGTCTGTCGTGAAAGTATATGTTCAGGGTAAGAAGAGCATCCGGGCAGATAACAATAATGCCCGCTTTTATGCCGTATTTCGCAGATATTTTATTAAAAACGCTATTGAA
>JAWOER010000151.1:0-6358 GCA_046482655.1 Candidatus Delongbacteria bacterium
TTGAGCTGCGAATACAGAATGTTGTGATTCACCGCCCGCAGATGGCAATGCATGGCGTATTCGGATTTGCCGGAAAAACTCACCGCGTGCAGCATCACCAGCTTGTGTTTTTGTTCCAGCAGGGGCGAATTGATCAGGCGACGTACTTCCCGCGGCCGTATGCCAATCAGTTCGTGTGGTTTTAGCGGCCGGTCCGGTACATTATCGCTTGGATATACCACAAAAGCATGTGAAAATTCCGGTGCTTCCCCGATGGCGGTTTTGGTTTGCAGGTGTTCGGTCAGAAATTCGTTCAGTTCCCTCATGCCTTCCCGGTTGCGCGCGATGCCCAGGTATTCCTGCTTCTTCATTGAACTTCAGATCCCTGATCTCTTTTGATCCGATATCAAATACACTCAAAGATCTTCTGCCTTTTTTTACAGCCGAAAGAACAATATGGTCCTTAAACATATCAAAATCATCAATAAATATAGTTTCTTTGTGGGGAAAGACCTCTTTCCACAATGATTTTACAGGAAGTTCGGCACTCACTTTCATCAGCTTAAAATTGTATGCGTTCTGATAATTTGTGAGAATGTAAAAATCTTCCCCGTTGTGTTCCACATAATACTCAACGCCTTTCTTTCTGGGCGTGATAAGTTCAAAATACCCCATGGGGTCATCACTTTTCAGATAGTGATACTCCGAAGAGTTTTTATTTGCTGAACCCAGAAAAATATACCGGCGGTCTTTTGATTTTTCGATCCACAGATAATAGGATCTATCCCTTTCTTCAAACAGGATCCTGTCTATTGACGGATCTGTTCCCAAAATGTGCCGTGACACTTTGTTTGTCCTGTTCGTTGAATCTACAGTAGTATAAAAAAAGGTGTTCCGGGTCTCTGCCCACTCAACATCATCCACATTTTTTATTTTTTCGCTAAAATGAGTTCCGCGCGCAATATTTTTGATGTGCAGAGTATATTTTTCATCTCCGGTCTTATCCAGTGAATATGCCAGATATTTATGATCAGGACTTACGCTGTATATTCCCAAATCCGCATAATCAGTATCGCCCCCGACAGTATTAAGGTTTAAAACTACCTCCTCTTTTGCATCAGTACTCTTATATTTTCTGCAGTAAACAGGGTACTGCTGTCCTTCAATATCTCTCGAATAATAGTAATAGTCGTCTTTTTTAACAGGTACTGACATATCGTCCTGATCTGTTCTTGAGATGATCTCTGAATATATTTCATTTGCAGTTCCTGCGTACTCCGACAGCTTTTTTTTTGCATATTCACTTTCTTTCTTTAAATACCTTTGGACATCGCTGTCCATTATGCCCGTATTTTTTATCCAGGAATAGTTATCGTATATCTTATACTCCCTGAACATTACTGAGTCTTTCCGTTTTTCCAGAACAGGGTATGTTATTACATCAGTTTCGGATTCATAAACCATTTTCTTTCCTTCTTTTACTGTCTGTTTTACCGAGCATGAAAAGACTATCAGGCAAAAGACTGTCGATACCGTATAGAATAACTTCATTATAGTGCCCCATCGTTTTTCGGTTTGTTGTGTAAACTACAAAAAAGCATAGGTTAAATCAACAGTAATTATTGTGTTTTTTTACAAAAAAAATATTACTTGACTTGCATCCAACTTAAATATAAATTCTGTTAATAAATATTGGGGACGATCTCAAATGAGAACAACAAATTACATTAAGGAGAACAATATGACAAAAAGGGTTTACAATTTTTCGGCGGGGCCGGCGGTACTCCCCGAAACCGTACTTAAGGCAGCTGCGGATGAAATGCTCAATTTTAACAACTCCGGAATGGGAGTGATGGAATTGAGCCACCGTTCAAAATGGTTCCAGGATGTGATCGACAGTGCTGAGGAAGGTCTGAGGAAACTTATGAACATCCCGGATAATTACAAGGTCCTTTTCCTTCAGGGCGGAGCCTCCACTCAGTTCGCAATGATACCGATGAACCTTATGAAGAACAACAAAGCCGATTATGTGAATACCGGTGCATGGTCAAAAAAGGCGATCAAAGAGGGAAAGAGGTTCGGTGATGTTAAAGTAGTGGGTGATTCTTCGGATAAAACTTTTTCATACATACCCGAACTAGACCCGTCAACATTTACAGCTGACGCAGATTATTTTCATGTAACATCGAACAACACGATCTATGGTACAAAGCTGATGGACCTTCCCGACACGGGCAATGTCCCCGTTGTTGCAGACATGTCATCCAATATTCTTTCGGAAGAGTTCGACATGACAAAATACGGTCTGATCTACGGTGGTGCTCAAAAGAATATCGGCCCTGCCGGTGTGACCTTTGTTATAATCAGAGACGATCTGATTTACGAAAATGAGGATCTTCCCACAATGCTTAACTACAAGACTCATGCGGAAAAAGGTTCAATGTTCAATACACCGCCTACATGGGGTATTTATATTCTAAAACTCGTTTTTGACAACATGTTAAAACTCGGCGGGGTTCCCTACTATCAGCAGCTTAACGAAAAGAAAGCTTCAATGATCTATGAGGCAATTGATGATTCCAAACTGTTCAAAGCTCATGTTCAGGCAAAAAAAGACAGGTCTTTGATGAACATACCCTTCTTTACAGATTCAGATGAACTGAACAAGAAATTTCTTGCTGAAGCCGAAGCAAAAGAAATGGTTAACCTTAAAGGCCACAGGAGTGTTGGCGGCATGAGAGCAAGTGTATATAACGCAATGCCGCTTGAGGGATGCGAAAAGCTTTGTGATTTTATCATTGAATTTGACAAAAATAATGCATAAAAGGAGGCAGTAATGTCAAAAATTATTTTGGTTGCAACAGAAAAACCTTTCGCAAAAGCCGCAGTCGATTCAATGAAAAAAATTATCGGCGGCAACACTGATTACGAACTTCGGCTTCTGGAAAAATATACCGATGCATCTCAGCTTAAAGAAGCTGTAAAGGATGCAGATGCTATGATAATCCGAAGCGACAAGGCGACAAAAGAGATTATTGAGGCAGGTGCAAATCTAAAGGTAATAGTCAGAGCAGGAGCGGGTTATGACAATATTGACCTTGCCGCTGCTACAGAAAAAGGCGTTGTAGCAATGAACACTCCCGGCCAGAACTCGAATGCTGTCGCCGAGCTTGCAATAGGTATGATGCTCTTTATGGCAAGAGGAAAGTTCAACGGTAAGCCCGGCACTGAGCTGAAAGGTAAAACTCTCGGCATACATGCCTATGGCAATGTAGGGAAATATGTGGCCAATATAGCCAGGGGATTCGGAATGGATATTTATGCTTTCGATCCTTTTATAAATGATGAGCATATTGAAAGAGATGGTATAAAAGTCGTTCACAGCGTAGAAGAACTCTATTCTACATGCCAGTATGTATCTATTCATATACCCTCGAACGAAAAGACCAAGCGATCCATTCACAAAGGGCTCCTCGGATCAATGCCTCAGAACGCGGTCCTTGTTAACACAGCCAGAAAGGAAGTTGTTTGCGAAGACGGGTTGAAAATGATATTCGAACAGAGGCCTGATTTTAAATATCTTTCCGACATCGCTCCTGAGTGTGCCGCAGAACTTGAAGAAAAATACGGCGACAGGGTCTTTTTTACGCCCAAAAAGATGGGGGCTCAGACTGCCGAAGCAAATATTAATGCGGGAATTGCTGCGGTCGAACAGATCATGGCCTATTTTGAAAAAGGTGATACAAGATTTCAGGTCAACAAATAACATTTAATTACGACATACAACAAAGGGCGGTCAACTGATCGCCTTTTTTATAATAGTAAATCGATCCATATTTTTAATTTTTGAAAATGTAACTCCCTTATATGGATAAATCAAAATTAGCAATTGATAAACCTGCGGTTTTTTCTTATTTTTCACACTTTAAAAGAAAGGACGATAATGGCTCCCGGTACCATAAAAATACTTCCGGACAACCTGATAAACAAAATAGCCGCCGGAGAAGTGGTTGACAGACCGGCATCTGTTGTCAAAGAACTGGTCGAAAATGCAATTGACGCGGGTGCAGCGAACATCTATATCGAGGTTAAGAACGGCGGAAAGAATTATATCGAGGTTGCAGACGACGGAAAGGGAATGGATGAGAACAACCTGCTTCTCGCTTTCGAAAGGCACGCGACTTCAAAAATATCAGACTTCGGGGACCTGCACAACATATCCACAATGGGTTTCAGGGGTGAAGCTCTTCCCAGCATTGCCGCTGTTTCAATGATAGAGGCCCTGTCAAAACCGGATCAGTCCGTTACCGGCCATAAATTAATAATAAAAGGCGGTACGATATCAGATATTAAACCTTCACCGTGCAGATATTCAACACAGATCAAGGTCAGGTCACTGTTCTTTAATGTTCCCGCCCGAAAAAAATTCTTAAATTTTAGCGAAAGAGAATATAAACATATTTATACATACTTCAAAAAACTCGCACTCTCAAAGCCGGAAACGGGCTTAAAGCTGACACACAACGAAAAAATTATTTTTGACTTAAAACCTCAGCATCTTGATGAAAGAATAAACTCTGTCTTCCCCGAGATCGGAACAGAACATCTGCTCGAAACAAAAAATTCACTCGGAGAATACAGGGTTACAGGATTTGTAGGAAAAGCCGAACTGGCAAGAAAATACAGGGATAATCAGTTCCTTTTCATTAACGGCAGAATGGTTGAGAATAAAATGATCAGCTTTAGTGTCGTTAATATGTATCACAATTTAATAGAAAAAGGGTATTACCCGTTTTATATATTATTCATTAATATCCCCGCAAATGAAATGGATGTAAATGTCCATCCTTCAAAGCTTACGGTTAAATTTTCAGATCAGTCCAGGGTCAAAAGACTGGTTTGCGAAGCTGTTGAAAGGTCTCTTAAAGAGTCCTCCTCGATTCTTGATCTGGGCACCGGATCATCCTCAGATCACGGTTATGTTTTTAAAGAACCTCCTCAGGAAAAAGTCAGTGATAATAAAGCCGGTTATACTGTAAAAGAAGAAGAAAAGTTTTTTAGACCGGACGAAAAAAGCATAGGCACGAGAGTTTTAAGATTTAATAACGAGCTCATTATTTCGGAAAATATCTGGCAGATGCACGACAGTTATATCTTTGTACAGGTTGGATCCGGTGCACTGATAATAGATCAGCATGTTGCCCACGAAAGAATCCTTTTCGAAAAAGCCCTCAAAAATTTCGGAAAATCAAAAATGCCCTCTCAAGCACTTTTGTTCCCTGTAAAGGTAGAACTGTCGTTCGAAGACAGACTTATAGTTAACCAGATAAAAGAATATCTTGACGCGACCGGGTTCATCTTAAGCGAATTTGGAGGAAATACTTTCATAATAGAAGAAACTCCGACAGGCATAAATCTTGGTGATGAAAAAAAGGAATTTCTTGATATGATCGACAATTACAAACTGTATCGAAAGAATAAAATGGACGCAATGGAGTCGGTAGCGGCATCTTTTGCATGCAAGAGAGCGATCAAAGCCGGAAAGAAAATGACGAACGAGGAAATGCTGGAATTGATAAACGACCTTTTCCAGTGCGAATTTCCGCATGTGTGCCCTCACGGAAGACCCGTTATCATAGACATTACCCTCAAAGAGCTTAACAAACGCTTCCGGCGGGAATAAAATGTCAAATTACGATATATCAAAACTCAAAATACCGGTCATATGCGGGCCGACCGCTGCAGGAAAATCCGCGATCGCTCTTGAACTTGCCCGGGAATACGGTTACGAGATCATTTCCGCCGATTCGCGCCAGATGGTAAAATACATGGACATCGGGACGGCAAAGCCGACTAAAGAGGAACAGAAGCTCGCACCTCACCACTTTATTGACATTATCGAACCTGAGGACGAGGCATATAATTCATACATGTACGGGAACGAAGTACGGAAACTTTTATCGAAGCTTTATTCCGAAGGGAAAAAAGCTCTGATCTGCGGCGGCAGCGGCCTCTACATCCACAGCGCGGTGCAGGGCTTCTTCGAAGACCTCGGGATCGACGATTCTGAAAAGTTCGAATACCGTAAAGTTCTTGAGCGGACTCCACTGTCTGAGTTGTACGAAAAGCTAAAAGCCGTCGATCCCCGATACGCTGAGACAACACCGGCTACCCAGAAACAGCGTATCCACCGCGCACTCGAGGTCTTTCGCCTTACAGGCAGAAAGATATCCGAGCTTCACTCGGAGCACAGACCCGGACAGTATTTTCAGCCTGTTTATATAGGCATAAATTCTGAGAGAAAGTTTCTTTTCGACAGAATAAATTCACGGGTAATAAAAATGCTTGATGACGGCCTTATCGAAGAAGTCGAAGGACT
>JAWOER010000053.1:0-2732 GCA_046482655.1 Candidatus Delongbacteria bacterium
GGACCAGAAGGAAATGAGAAAACAGTTTTTATTGAGTCTTATTGCAATAGTAGTTCTGACATTTGTTAATGTTAGTTTTCCTGAGAACACTATTCTGACTATCTGGGAAATCTTGGAGAACATTTTGGCAGGATCCTCTCGTACCGCTACCATTTTGACAGCGGTAAATTCATAGACTATACAGTTTCAGATCTGGAATCTGCATAAAGAGATGATTATTTTTTAAAATCCTGTTTTTTGTATAGAATATTCCGGTTGCTTTTGTTATATTTAAAGATCTAAAAAATTAAAGCCGGATACTATATGAAAAAGGTAGATATCGATTTCTTAAGACATGAAATAATAGGAAATAATTCTATATATTCCACTCCCTTTGGTAAAAGAAGTGTTTTTTATGCCGACTATACTGCCTCCGGAAGAAATCTGAAACTGATCGAGAACAGACTTCTTGATATAGAAAGGTCATATGCCAATACGCATACAACAGATGATTACACCGGAAAGTACCTTACAGAGCTTCTGAACGCATCGGAGGAGAAGATCAAGAAATTTGTTAAGGCTGATGAGAATTACGGTATGATAGCAACAGGGTCGGGATCGACCGGAGCTCTCAAAAGACTTCAGGAGATCTTAGGAATCTATATTCCTCCTCACACAAAAGACAGGATCTTCAGATCGATCATCGGGCTTAAGTGTGACTCCTGCGAAGTACTGGACAAGATCAATATCGACAAACCTGTTGTATTCATAGGACCCTATGAACATCATACAAATGAACTTATGTGGAGAGAAGCATTTGCAGAGATCGTAGTGATCGAACTCGGTCCGAAAGGAAGTATCGATGCCGGTATGCTGGAAAGGGAATTGAAAAGGGATGAATACAAAAACAGAGTGAAATACTGCTCTTTTTCTGCCGGCTCGAATATTACCGGGATTCTTAGCGACACATTTTTACTGGCAGAGATCGCCCATCAGAACGATGCTCTCATATTTTTTGATTATGCTGCCGTGGCCCCCTATATCGAAATAAATGTGGCGAGGGACAGCAAAAGTTATTTCGATGCGGTCTTTTTCTCGCCGCATAAGTTTCTCGGAGGTCCCGGGAGTGCCGGAGTTCTGATATTCAGAAAAGATCTCTATAGATCAGATCTGCCCCCGACAACTGCAGGTGGAGGCACAGTTGATTTTGTGGGTTTTTATGACCAGGTTTACTCAAAAGACATAGAAACAAGAGAGAAAGCCGGCACGCCTCCTATACTTCAGACGATCAAGACTGCTATGGCTATGGAGATAAAAGAAAATATCGGATGCGAAAAGATAAAAAGGATCGAAGAAAAGAACAAGAATAAGTTCTGTGAGCATTACAGGAATAACAGCAAAATGGTAATTATAGGAGATATTGATCCTGCAATGCGACTGCCGATCTTTTCATTCAATATCAGGCATTATGACAAATATCTGCATCCCAGACTGGTAACCAGATTACTGAGCGATCTTTTCGGTATTCAATCCAGGGCAGGATGCTCTTGTGCAGGTCCGTACGGTCACAGACTCCTCAAAATTGATGAACAGAAGTCAAAAAAATACAGAGATCTGATCATTAATGAAGGTTTGACTGGTATCAAGCCGGGATGGGTCAGGGTGAATCTTCATTATGTGTTTACAGATAAAGATATTGATTTTTTAATCAGATCCCTGGATTTTATAATTGAGCATGGTCACAAATTTTTAAATATTTACACTTTCGATCCGCACACAGCGGAGTGGCGTTATAAAGATTCTGCCGATGCGGATCAGACAGACACAGACCTTTTTCGTGAAAGGGAAACCGAGTGCCTTTCGGACGATCTCGTAGAAAAATACAGGTCTGATTGCCTCGGTCAGGCAAAAAGAGTTGCCGGCGAACTGCCCGAGATTCCAAAAGAAAATATGAAAAAAGGAAATAAAAATATTGAAGATCTGAAATATTTTTATCATTTATATGAAACTTAAACAAGGAAGATCAATGAAGACAGCAGTTCTGTTTTATATTTTATCAGGTGTGTTTCATTTAGTCTGTGCCGAAAATTATTTTGCACGAGGTATCGAGGCCTATCAGAAAGGCATGGTAAAGGATGCTGCCGGCTTTTTTAAAAGATCTGTGGAAGATAATCCCAGATTTGCCGAAGGTTACTACAACTTAGGCGTATGTTGTGTAAAGACCGGCGATTATGACCAGGGTATCATATATTATAATCAGGCTATTGTTTTGAATCCCCGTTATGCGGAAGCATTTCATAACAGAGCACTCGCATACAGGAAAAAGGGATATTATACCCATGCCATAGAAAGTTATATCCGCGCAATAGATATTAACCCCAGATATGAAGCATCTTATAATAATCTGGGTTATCTTTATAATCTTATCAAAGAGTATGAAGAGGCAATAGATTGTTATGAAAAGGCAATAGAGATCAACCCCAAAAAGGCCGACTATTATAACAACCTCGGAACCAGTCTTTATGCCAAGGGTTTAACAGGTATGGCTATAGAATACTACAGGAAAGCGATAGAAAAAGACCCTGCTCACGCAGACGCACTTTATAATCTCGGAATTGCATACGAATCCCAAAAAAACAGAACAAAAACTATTTCTTATACAAAAAAAGCTGCAAATTTAGGACATAAAGAAGCTCAGGATTTTTTAAGAAGGAAAAAAATTAATTGGTGAATAAAGAAGACATACTTAGAAC
>JAWOER010000126.1:0-3590 GCA_046482655.1 Candidatus Delongbacteria bacterium
ATTCATCCGGTGAACAGGTAGCCGTGGAAATACCAAAGTTAAAACTTGACAATGATGAAGTCTTTAACTACAGCGAGAACGGATACAATTCTCCGCAGGTCGATTTTTACGAGGATCTGAGGGACAAAACGAACAAAGCTTATGAAAAAGGTCAGAATTTTCTTATGATCACTTTGTTAAACCATGTGGCGTCTGCTTTTGATGCCTCCTATGTGATCAAAAAGAATTTTCAGATAGATACAGGACTGGAAATAGAGAGCAGGGACAGTTCAAAAAAGATAGGAACGGATAATTATAAAATAACCTACTCAGTAAGGTGGTAATGATAAATATAAAAAAAATACTTTCACTTTTGCTGATGACGGTAATTCTGACCCCGTTATTATCTGAGTCAGAGCTGCAGAATAATTACTATAATATCGACAACGGTCTCGTTTTCGGATATGACAGATATGGAAGGAAATCTTCCGAAAGCAGTTCGGAAAGTGACTCATTTTCCTATTTTATCCGTTCTCTTGTCCTGCCGGGATGGGGAGAGTATAAATTGGGATATAAAAAACAGGCGGCGGTCTTTTTGATAACAGATATTCTTTTAATAGGTACCGCGGCAGGTTTTAACTATTACTCAAATGTAAGAACGGATGAATATAGAGAATATGCGCAGATGTATGCGGGAGTGGACCCTTCGGGAAAATCAGATACCTACTGGCTTGATATATCAAATTATAATAACACTCTCAGCTATAACGAAAGCAGGAATGTAAAAAGGTTTTTTGCAGAAAGATATGACGACGCAAACGACTACTGGTACTGGGAGTCTGAAGAATACAGAGAGAAATATGACGATATAAGGATCTCTGCAGAAAATTCCAATACCTGGTTTTATTATTCTGTGGGCGGTATAGTATTAAACCATCTGCTCAGTGCCCTTAATGCCTCCGGCAAAGCGTCTTCTGTAACCACAGAATTGAGCCAGTCATTCGACAAAGGCGGAAATCTGACAAATAAATTAAAATTAACTTATGAGTTCTAAAAAATGATAGTATCAAATGTCGTGGTAATGATAATAATACTTCTTTTTTCTGTTGTTTTTCACGAAGTGTCACACGGATGGGTCGCCTACAGAATGGGAGATAACACCGCGTATAAAATGGGAAGGCTGACACTCAATCCGATACCTCATATAGATCCGATGATGACGATATTAATGCCGCTTATGCTCGGGTATATGACAGGCTGGAGAATTATGTTCGGCGGTGCGAAACCTGTACCGATAAATCCGTATAATTTCAAGAACCCGAAAAAGGGTATGGCTATTACAGCGGCAGCAGGACCGCTGTCTAATCTGACATTAATAATTATTGTCCTCGTCCTTTTTCAATTGCTCACTTCTACAGGTTTTATTGACAAGTATGATGTTTTACGCAGATTTAACCGGAACGAACTTAATTTTGTTGACACCTTCTTTGTATATTCCGTAATAATTAATTCGGTGCTCATGGCTTTTAATCTTATACCTATACCCCCTTTGGACGGATCGAAAATCCTGATGGGTTTTATGTCTGACAGACAGGCGGATAAATATGAATCCTTTAGCCGTTACGGTATATTTTTTCTAATAGGCCTTCTACTTTTGGGCAGCCTTATAAATTTTTCGATCATCGGAGTGATAATTTATCCTTTTATTAATTTTTTTCTTAATGCATTACTGTTATAGATTATGAAATTTTTTGAAAGTCACGCACATATGTATTTTGACGATTATGATAGGGACAGGGACGAACTTCTCGATTCTCTTTTCCGTTCAGAGATATCAGGTATCGTGAATGTTGGTGTTGATCTGAAAACCAGCGAAGAATGTATCTGTCTTGCAGATAAATGGAAGAAAGCTTATGCAGCATGCGGTTTTCATCCCAACGATGTTGCCGGACATAAGATACAGGATACAGAGATCTTAAAAACACTTATACAGCATCCTAAAGTTGTTGCGATCGGTGAGGTCGGTATAGACCTTTTTAGAAACAGAGAAACTCTTGAGACCCAAAGGGAGTTCTTTATCAGACAGCTTGAGATCGCACTGGAGAACTATATGCCGGTGATCGTACACTCTAGATCTGCAGAATTTGAAACATTTGACATTATTGAACAGGTCTCTTTAAAATATTCCGGCGTCTTTCACTGCTACGCTGGAGGAGTTGATACTGCACTAAAACTGATCGAGAAAGGATTTTACATATCATTTACAGGTAATATTACATACAAGAATAACGACAGAGAAGAAGTGGTAAGAAAACTGCCCTTAGAGAACATGATGCTCGAAACAGACTCTCCCTTTCTTACTCCTGTACCGTTCAGAGGCAAAAGGAACGATCCTGGAAAACTTAGAGTCATCGCAGAAAAAATCGCTCAGATCAAAGGGATCACCGTTGAAGAAGTGGCAAAAATTACGACAGAGAACAGCAAAAAACTATTCGGGATAAAATGAGTCGTTCAAAAAAGAAAAAATTAAGAAAAATATTAAAGAAAAAAGATAATACTGTTATAATTGACAGGGTCGAGCTTATCAAGCAGCTCAGGCGCACTAATTTTAGAAAGTCGAAGATCATTGAACCAAAGAAAAGATATAACCGTAAAGATAAAAGCTGGAAAAAAGATATAGAGTGATATAAGATTTTAGCAAAAAAGTATGATAGCACAATAAATTATAGAATTATCTGTATAACTCCACGACTCTTACGGGAATTACTTTGTTTTTTTGATGTGTGCCCCTTCTCGGAGTAACTTCTGACTCTCTGTTATCCGGTCTTTCAGTTTCTTTTTCGGTATGTTTTATATTTGAGTACACTTCCTTTACCTTCTTCGTTCGTTCTAAAGGCAAGATAAGCACAATTCAAGGGAAAGACTGTGACCGTTGTCACAATGACAAAAAAGAAGTGTAAATATTCTCAGTTCATTCTTATTTTATGACCGTCATTTTTCGAATGATCGAACTGACTTCATTTTCCAGCTTATAATAATAGGTTCCGCTTTCGAGATCAGATGCATCAATTTTAATCTTGTGATCGCCCGAAGAATGTTTTCCTTCATAAAGAACCTTTATCAACTGCCCTGAAGTATTAAATAGTTCAAGCGTGATGAAAGTTTCGTTTTTCAGGCTGAAGCTGATCTCGGTTTCGGGATTAAAAGGATTCGGGTAGTTTTGATAAAGTTCGATCTCTTCCGGCAGGGGAGATAAAGGTTGAATCAGTCCTGTAAACTCGGTATATGAATTCTCTGATCTGGACTGGTTCGTCCAGTTCCCCTCGGCATAATTTTGAGTAATGCTGCGGATCATGTTGCCGTTTGCGTCGAATGAATTGTCGTCTTTCGAGCTCAGCTGCCAGCCCGCGTTCCACATATATTTGTAATTAAGATAATTTAAATTATCAGAATCATAAATGCAGTCGGATCTGTGATAACTTTCCCATCTCTCATTTTCCCAAATATATATTATGTATTCGTCGGTCTCACCTTCGGGAGTGTATTGGTATTCGGTTTTGCTGTAGTTAGACCATTCTCCTTCAGTCCACATTGATGTAACAGATCCGGTC
>JAWOER010000184.1:0-2707 GCA_046482655.1 Candidatus Delongbacteria bacterium
CCTGGTGGCCATGAGCCGCTCCAGGGTCAATGTGAAGCTTCATGACAAGAGTGCATTCGCCCTGGCCCCCGGTTCAAAGATAGTCATCGACAAGTCCATCTATGACGCGGCCCTCTCGACAGGCTTGCGGTCTTTAATGGAACACATCCAGCTGTAATGGCAGAAATGATCTCTGAAATGAACTGGAAGGATAAACTACAATACTCCGGTAAACCTGATCCTTCAAGAGAACTTCATAAGCATGAAAGATTTAAATACCAGCTGCTTTCACTTATCGAAAAATTTTTCAACGGTGGAAGACAGATAGGCGGGTTCAGGAATTATAAAATGGTGAGAAAGTGAAAAAAGTTTTGATACTGTCATACTATTTTCCGCCTAACGCCGGTGCTCATGTTCAGAGAATAGCGAAATTTGTAAAATATTTGCCGCAATTCGGATTTGAACCTGTAATACTTACAAACAGGAACAAACTGTCCCGTCAGGACAGGGGACTTCTTGACGATGTTGGAAATTGTAAGATCTATTATGCTTCTGATCCCGGCAAATTAATGCCCGGAACAGTCAGAAAGTTTTTTTTTAAATACCTTCAACCTGACAAACTTAAATTCTGGAAAACATTTGCTGTCCCTAAAGCCTTAAAGATCATCAAAAACGAAAATATCAGCCTGCTATTTACTTCAATACCGCCTCACTCTGTTTCTTGTTTAGCTTCAAAGGTTGCAAAAAGATCCAAACTTCCGCTGGTCATTGATATGAGGGATGAATGGATAACCTTTCCATTATTTACCAAAAAAAAATTCGCTTCGTTAAACAAAGATATCTATTATAAGAATATCTCTGCATGCTCTACTGTTACAACTGTAAACAAAACCTTAAAAAAAAGAATAAGTGAAGATCTCAAGTCAAATAATACTGATAAACCTGTTCATACAGTGTATAATGGCTTTGATGCAGATGATATACCTCAAAACATAAATTATGAATCTTCACAACAATTAAAGATCTGCTATAACGGCAGGTTCAAACATATTTCTGATCCGACCTTTTTTTTCTCAGTTCTCAATAAAATGATCAAAAACTCTGTTTTGAACATAAATGAGATCAGATTAATATTCACAGACGATATCTCTAATCAAAAATGGATATCTAAATATCCCCTTTTATATAAGATCACTGAATTTACCGGTTATCTTAGTTTAAAAGACAGTTATAAACTGATAGCAAAATGTGACATCGGTCTAATTCTTTTAACAAATTATGCAAAAAGCACAGCTTTGCCTTTAAAAATGTTCGATTATGCAGCGCTTGACAAACCCATACTGGCAGTAGTGGATAAAGAGGACGAACTTACTGATCTGATAAAGAACTACCAAGCTTCAGAGATCCTATTTACGGATCAGGAAAAAAATGCATCGGATAAGATCTTGGATTTTTTTAACAGGGTCAGAGCAAATAAAACAATTCCCGAAAGATCGTTCAAAAAAGAATTTGACCGCAAAGTACAGACAGATCAACTTTCAAAAATTTTTAAAACTCTTTTATAAAATGAAAATTGCCTATGTTCATACAGGTCTCTGGCCTTCAGATTCGCCGAGCACAACATTTGCCACCTATAACTGCGTAGGCTTATCTGAAAATTTTGAAATTTGCCATTTTTTTGTTAAGAAAAATTCCGAAAAAAGCTCTGATCAAATACTTAAAGATACTTTCGGTATCAGAAAACCTGAAAATTTAAATGTCATAACGGTAAAGAAGCCTTTTTTCAACACAAATACATTTTATTACCGTAACATCTATAAAATCCTTTCAGGTTATGCCAAAGAAAAACAGCTTGATGCGGTAATAACAAGAAATGTTACTTTCCTTCCCTATCTGATCAGGCTTAAAAACAAGTTCGGACTAAAAGTATTTTTTGAATCGCATGATTTCTTTGCCGACCTGTCGTTAAGAGACGATATAGATATCTCAAAAAAAAGGAAACAGGAAAGAATAGAAAATAGATATATTCCTTACCTTTCGGGGCTTATATGTCTGCAGCGGTCTCAGGCAGATCTGTATAAAAAGAAATTCCCCGGTTTAAATGCAGAAGTTTTCAGAACGGGAATTATACGGTACCATGAGTCGGATGAAAACAGAGAGTACATAACTTATGTCGGTTCATTAGATCCTTTAAAAGGAATTGAAACATTGATTAAAGCGCTGCAATACTCTAAAGCAAAACCCGAACTTTTGATAATTGGCGGAAAAAACAATGCTGAAATCGAGAAAATAAAGAAATTTGCAGATGATTCAGGGATGAAATCTAAAGTTAATATCACCGGCTGGATAAATAAGCACGAACTTGACAAATATCTGAAAAAAACCCTTATCGGAATACTACCGACGAAAGATACATTCTTCAACAGATATCTGACTTCCCCGCTTAAACTGTTCGATTACTATTCTTACGGGATACCTGTAATAGCTTCAGGTCTTCCTGCCAACATGGAACTGATAGAAGAAAACAGAACAGGTCTATTCTTTGAGGCAGAAAATCCGGAAGAATTAGCTCAGAAAATAGACCAACTTATAAGCAAAAAGGATGAGATCAGGCGAATGAGCGAATACATTTACATGAACACCGGACAGCTTTTGTGGAAGAACAGGGGTAAACTTTTATTTGACTGGATCGTAAAAATTTAAATGAGAATTCTGTGAATAAACTTTC
>JAWOER010000219.1:0-9857 GCA_046482655.1 Candidatus Delongbacteria bacterium
TATATTATCTTCTGATATTTGTTTAAAATCAGGATCGTTCGCAGCACCTATGCTGTTCAGCCCTTTTAGATTTATTTTCTTAATTCCAATTCCTTCGATTCTGCAAAAATAATTTTGTAACAGGAAATCTTTATAGTCTGTAGCGGATAAAACAGAAAATGGCTTTAAGAGCATTTCTCTCCCCCCTCCAATTCATTTTTGTAAGTGCACCAAAGCAGTTTCTCTACGATCGTAAAATTAAACAAATTGATAACATATGTCAATATAATTTTACTTTGCATTTTTTTCTGAATTTGGTTATTTTTTGGCTGAGAGTAAAAATGGATACTATATGAAAGGAATAACCACCATAATATTCAATGACCTGACCGTTGCAACTACCGACAGATATATCAGTTATGAAAAAGAAACGGATGAACAGAAAAAATACCGGTTTACAAATATAAAAAGCGGACTGACTGCCGTTCTGTTCTGCGAAAAGCTAAATATTATACACAATGAGTCAGTGGTAGTTGAAATAAACTAATAGTCGGACCTTTTAAAGAATAAAAGAGAAATACCCACAAAAACAGATCCTGAAACTATAGAAGCAAATAGAACAGAGTGGTTGAGTTGCCCGCCCGTAATAAGATCTGTTATATACACTACTGTTTCACTCACTTTCGGGAGCATACGGTAAAATGATCTGATCAAATAACCAAAAGCCGTTGATCCGTACTCTCCATACCTGATAACCCCCGCAACAACAGGAGAGAGTATGAATACCAAAAAATATGTTAGCATGAGTGATATTACATTGTTTTTTATAAACATTGAGATCATTGTCATAAGTGAATATATGTTGAAAAAAAATATCATGATTATAAAACCGGACAGCGGAAGATAAACATCCCAGATACCGAACTTTAATGAAAGGATGGTCCATGATGCAAGTATCAGGTAAAAAACATTCAGAGATACTGCCGTTAACGCACCTGAAAATCTTTGGAAGAAAATTTTGCTTCTGGACACAGGTTTTGAAATAATAAGATCTATATTGCCTTTCTTTAGCATGTCGGGAAATACAGATGAGACGGAAAAAAGTGAAATAAAAAGCGAAACGAAAAATACTGCAACGGCGATACCCGAATGTATGTATGACATTAATTTTTCCGGTGTAAAATTATTATCCTGAGTTGTTCCCTGAGCGTCAAGCTGATTACCGAATACACTTATAATAAATTTAGAATCCATACCTCCAATTTTGATATTTAGAGCGAACATCAGTAAGACCGCAAAAAGGGTGGCAATAATAAAAACGGTTAAAATTATCTTTTTTGACAGAAGTTCTTTTATTGTAAGAAGATATAGTCCCGTAATTTTCTCCTATTTTGTAACTTTAATAAAATAATCTTCTAAAGTGTTTTTGTGCTTCTCTATTCCTGTTATAAGAATATTGCGTGCTCTCAACAGATCTATTATCCTGTTCATCCTTTCTTTACCGGATAATTCCGCCAAAACAGAATCATTCACTCTGGAATAAGTAATATTTTCTCTGTCAAGCACTTCATATAGTAAACTTGTCTGTTCTCCGGCAACCGATATAATATATTTTCCGGTATCTAATATAAATTCTGAAACTCTGCCTCTTTTTATCAGATTTCCCTCTTTTAATATTGCGATCTCATCCGAAAGTCTTTCTACCTCACTCAAAAGATGTGAATTAATAAATACCGTTTTGCCCTTATCTTTAAGTTCCAAAAGAATTTCTCTTATTTCTATTCTTCCTGCAGGATCAATACCGTCTGTCGGCTCGTCCAAAAAAATTATTTCCGGATCATTAATAAGCGCCTGAGCAGTTCCCAGCCTCTGCAACATTCCTTTAGAATATTTTTTCAGTTTTAATTTTTTATCCTCTAGCCGGACCTTTTTTAAAAGAACCGGTACCCGTCTGCGGAGCAAATCGACAGGGACCAGCGACATCCTTCCAAAATAATATAAAAATTGCTCTGCGTTCAAAAACCCGGGAAACCTGTGGTGCTCGGAAAGGTATCCGACTTTTTTTCTGGAACGGGGGTCTTTTATGTTTTTCCCCAGAATATATCCTTCCCCCGCACTGGGCAGGGTAACAGATAAAAGAAGTTTCATTAATGTGGTTTTTCCTGCTCCGTTAGGTCCCAGCAGCGAAAAGATCCTTCCTTTCTCAACATTCAGGCTAAGATCGTTCAAAGCCTTTATTCTGCCTCTGGAATAATGCTTTGTGAGACCCTTGGATTCCACAGCATACATTTATATGTTCTCCAGCAGTCCCTTGATGAGCAGCCAGAAATTTCCTACCGATGATATCTTTAGTTTTTCATCGGGAGAATGCGCGTTGTATATATCGGGTCCGAAAGAGATCATATCCATTCCGGGGTATTTTTGACCTATAAGCCCGCATTCAAGTCCGGCGTGGATCGCCTTTATTTCGGGGGGCCTGCCGAACAACTCCTCATGTACGCTGACTGTTTTGGCCAAAAGAGGAGAATCTGTATCCGGTGTCCATGCAGGATAAGGGTCACGGCTGATAAATTCATAATCGGCCAGAAGACAGTGCGAAATAACTCTTGAAGATACATCTTCTACCTGACTTGCCAGAGAGCTCCTCTGACTGGAGAGTATGCTTATACCTTCCTCCTGTATCTTTACAGAAGCAAGATTTGTGGATGTTCTGACGAGTCCGGGTATTTCGGCATCCATTGCAAATATGCCGTGAGGAAAAGAATATAACATATTTAAAAGAGCCGATTTATCTTTTTCCTGAAGAACCCTGTTAAAACCGTTGACCTTTTCAGCTCCTATAAAAACACCGCTGTCGGTCTTTGACAGCTCTTCTTTGTATATTTCATCGTATTTAATCATTTCAGTTTCGAATAAAGGCAGATCCTCTTCCTTAAAATCTATGAGAGCATATGATTCTCTCGGTATGGCGTTATGTTTATCTCCCCCCGAAAGATCGGAAAGATCAAAATTCATTTTATCGTTAAGATGCCAAAGGAATCTTGCAAGAAGAATAACGGCATTCCCTCTTCCTTTGCAAATATCAAGACCGGAATGGCCACCCTTTAATCCGCCCAGATGTATTCTGTACGAAATATCCTTATCGTTCTTTTTGCGTGAAACTATTGAACGGTAAAGTCCGGTAGTCTTTCCTCCGGCACAGCCGATATAAACCGCACCTTCCTCCTCCGAATCCAGGTTGATCAGTATTCTGCCCTGCAAAAAATCGCTGTCCAGAGCATTCGCCCCTGTAAGTCCTGTCTCTTCGTCAACCGTAAAGAGGCATTCAAGTGCCCCGTGAGAAATATCGTTGCTGTCGAGAACTGCCATGGCCGCAGCCACACCTATGCCGTTATCTGCACCGAGCGTTGTTCCCCGGGCCAGGACAAAGCCGTCCTCTTCATAAATATCTAACGGTTCATTCAAAAAATCATGATCAGTATCTTCATTTTTTTCACATACCATATCCAGATGCGCCTGTAGGACAACTCCGGGTCTTCCGGCCGTTTGGCTTGTAGAAGGTTTCCTTACTATCAGATTTCCCACCCCGTCTTTTTCATAAGAAAAACCTCTTTCTTCCGCAAAATTAATTATATAACTGACCGCCCTCTCCTCATGTTTAGAAGGTCTGGGTATGCGGCTGAGCTCAAAAAAGAATTTCCAAACTTCTGAAGGTTGAAGCTTATCCAGCATTACTTGCTCCCTATAAATTAAATTCCATCCCTTCATTGGATATGACAATATCCAACTTTGATCCGGGATATTTTTCTGTTAAGTATTTTTTTGAGGAAAGAAGCATTTTGAATATTTCCTCATCATTATTATCATGATTATGATGGAACAGCAAAAGTTTTTTTACATTCGAACCAACTGCCGCATCTACTCCGATCTCTGCTGTGGAATGTCCGAAACTATATCGTTTTGCAAGTTCATTAAAATTATACTGGCTGTCGAATATTAAAATATCTGCTCCGGAAAAAAAAGCGGTGTATTCATTAATTACAGACCTTGTGGTATATTCCGCATCCGTAGCATATACTATTTTTTTTTCTCCGGATGTTATTGCATAACTGAAAGAAGCATTGGGGTGGTTCATTTTTTTTGAAGTTACGGTAAAATTTCCTAATTTCAACACTTCATCTTCTGTTAACTGCCTGAAACTCATTTTTGACGGTCGGCTTTCCAGAGTTACGGGAAAAAAATCGTTATTTTGCTGAAGACTTAATGCCTTTTCAAAATCCTGATGATGAGAATAGAAATTGATCCTGCTTTCTTTAAAATGTACAGGAGCAAAAAAAGGCAGTCCGTTTATGTGATCAAGATGAAGATGGGTCAGTAAAATATTCAATTCGGTGAAATTTTTGCCGGAGGGGCTATTCTTCATGATCTCATACCCAAGTTCCCGTATTCCTGTCCCGGCATCGAGGATCAGAATAGTTTCGTCATCGGACACTGCCACACAGGAAGTGTTTCCGCCATAAGTGGTCTGCAGATATTTCGGAAGATTTTTAAAAAAAAGTTCAATATCCGATTCTTTGCTCAAACCACTTTCTGCAGCAATATTTAGAACTTCTTTAATTTTCTTTACATATTCATCCGGTCTGAGAGGTGTGGTAACACTGCCTCTGACACCCCAAAATTTCAATTTCATCTTAATAACCACGCCCGTTATTTTATGCCAAAATATATGTATTAAAGAGTTGTTGTGCAAGAAAAATAATCAGTTACAGTGATAAATCTGTCAAAAGACGCTTGATTTTATTAATAAAGTCTGTTAAATTACTGCAACAATATAATTTAAAAATCTTAACGGAGGATCACAAAATGAAAAAGATTATCACTGTACTTCTGACTCTTGTACTTATTTTCCTGACCGGATGCGGTGCCCAAAACGACGCGAAGAAAGGTTCAAGAACATCAGTAATCGCAAAAAAATATGCTCCTGAACATTCCATAGGATTATTAAAATTCTCGTCTATTGAGAATTTGTTCACTGTTTTTGAATTTGATCCCGGTTCCGGACTGGGAAGTGAAATGGGACTGCCCGAAAAAGAAGAATTTAAAAAAATTATCGGTTTTGATCCCACAGTATTATCGGAATACGAAAGGATCGGTTTTGACACAAAAAGAGAGTTCGGTATTGTCCTTACGGGACTGATCATTGATGGGAACGAACCTGAAAACACTTCCGGTAATATCGGTTTGCTTTTCCCTCTTACTCAGAATTCAAATGCGTACGACTTTATTAAGCAGAGGATCGCGTCTTCTGATGATAAAAGCGTGGTGATGACCGAAGAGAACGGCATGATCATGATACGGGATAATACTGATTCGGGAGTTCTTGCCACCATCAAATCCAATGATGATTATCTTGTTCTGAACCTTGCTGTAAATTCTGACGAAACTGCCGAAACATTCTTTAGATCGGTAGGGCATCTCAAGGATAATGCAAATTATAAAGAAGTGTCAAAAGAGATCGATCTCGGTTCTGATATTGCAGTTTATTTTGATGCTCAGGAGTTTATTACGACCAACAGTGCCGGCCTAAAAGACCTTTCAAAAAATCCCCTGATGGGACAAAACCAGATCGGATCAGTTGAGTTCCTTGATTTTTACAGAGGTATGGGCATAGTTTCTGATCTTTCGGCAACTGACCTGAGAATATCCTCCGTTGCTTTTGTTGAAAAGGATAATATGATCCATAAAATGACCCGCGGAAAAGATAATAAATCTGCAATTTTAGATATAGAAAAGAAGCCCGCGGTACTCCTTGCTTTTGTTTTTAATGCCAAAGAATATCTGGATTATATGCTGAAGGTAATGCCCGAAGAAAATACAGCGGAATTTGAAAAACAGGTACAAAGCTATAAGAACTCAATGGATATAGATATAAAAGAAGACATTATCTATCAACTTGCCGGAAGTATTAATTTGGGAATTTTTGATGCAGCATCAATTAATATGATGCAGTACAATACCATATTCAATTTTAATGTAAGGGACAGAAGCAGGTTTTTAGAACTGCTGGAAAAGGTAGCTCCGGTCGCAAATATGAAAAAAATGGACAGCGATGAGATATCGGGTATTGTTCAGGACAATGACCTTTCTGCCAATACAGATATGTTCTCTGTAAATCTGGGAATGAGTTTCTTGTATGTTATCGTCAGTGATGAAAATGTTTCTGTCTGTACAAGCAGAGATCTCGCAGCAGATATTACAAAAAAAGATACTGAAACATATTTGAGCGAACTTGAAAAAGATATAGCTGAGGGGCTAAAGAACGACAAGAACTATTTCTATATCGATTTTAGTGAAACCTATATCGCGGTAAAAAATATTTACCAGTTCTTTGCCGGAATGACCGGTTCAAAAAATACGCTGAGCCCCGGCGTGGATGAATTTGTTAAGAATTTTGAATATCTTTATGCTTATGGAAATGTTAAGGGCGAGGCTGCGAAATCTGAATTTATTTTAAAGACCAAATTCACCAAACCTTTCTTTATCAGCCTTAAAGAGGAAATTGCAAAGATCAAAGAATGAGGTAAAGAATGATCCTGGTTACCGGTGGCGCCGGATTTATCGGAAGTTCAATTGTATGGGAGCTGAACAGAAGAGGTGTAGAAGATATCCTTATTGCTGATCATTTGGGGATATCAGAAAAATGGAAGAATCTGAGAGCGCTCAAATATACAGACTATTTTGAAAAAAATGTACTTCTGGAGCATATTATTTTTGACAGTCTTCCATACGGGATCGACTGTATCATTCATATGGGAGCCTGCTCTTCCACTACAGAAACTGACTGCTCTTATCTCGCCGCGAATAACTTTGAGTACACCAAGGTACTAGCCGAATACTGTTCGCAAAAAAATATTAAAATGATCTATGCCTCCAGCGCAGCCACCTACGGAGACGGCGGATCAGGATTTTCCGATGATCACGAAAAGTTAAATATTTACAGACCCCTAAACATGTACGGTTACTCCAAACAGATGTTCGACCTTTTTGCAGAGAAAAAAGGTCTTCTAAGCACGATAACCGGTATCAAATTTTTTAATGTTTACGGCCCGAACGAATATCATAAAGGCGAAATGAGCAGTAAAATATTCAAAGCGTTCAACGAGATCAAAAAATACGGAAGTATAAAACTATTTAAGTCTTACAACAGCACATATGCGGACGGAGAATCAGTTCGCGACTTTGTTTATGTTAAAGATTGTGCAAAAATAGTTTGCGACATGATAGACAAAAAGAATGTCTCGGGAATATATAATCTCGGTTCGGGCGCAGCAAGAAGCTGGAACGATCTTGCAAAAGCCGTATTCAGGAGTATGGAATTAGATGAAAGTATAGAATATTTTGACATGCCCCCGCAACTGAGGGACAAGTATCAGTATTTTACAGAATCGGACAATTCTAAATTAAAAAAGGCGGGTTTGAATGCTTTTGATCATTCCCTAGAAGAAGGTATTGATGATTATATAAAGAACTACCTTTTAAAGAACAAACACCTTGGGGATTAGCTGTTACCGCCATATAAATTCTCCCGGGTTTTTTTTATATATTTAAGCTTTTTAAGTTCCTGATCAGAAATTATGCCTTTTTTCTTCTTTTCTATCAGTTCGACCATCTCAAAATATTCTTCATCCACGAGATCTTCGAATTGCTGCTTTTTTTTAAATTCGGGATCAATCTTTTTCTGTTCTCTGTTTTTCATGCTTAAATAATTTCTCCAGATTATTCTTGAGTTTCTCTTCCTTTTCCATTTTGAGTAAAGTTCCGTCATATGCAATTCTGACATCACCTGTTTCTTCTGATATCACAACAATAATGGCATCGCTCTCTTCAGAAAGACCGACAGCCGCCTTGTGTCTCATTCCGAACTGGGGTCCGATTTCTTTTGAAGTTGTGGGAAGCACACATTTTGCCGCAAGTATCTGATCGTTCGCAATGACAACTGCTCCGTCGTGCAAAGGTGAGGCGGGGTTAAAAATACTCACCAGTAGCTCCGAAGATAACTCGCTTTTTATTGTAGTCCCCCCTTCGATAATATTTTTTATCCCTACATTCTTTTGAAGAACGATCAATCCCCCGATCCTTTTTTCGCTCAGCATAAAAGAAGCTGCGGCGATCTCGTCGAATATTGTCTGAGTCGTGATCTGAAGGAATTGTCTTACAAATCTGTTCTGTCCGATATGGGTTAGTATTCTTCTTAATTCAGGCTGGAACAAGATAAAAAAGGCGAGCCAGAATATCGTTTTTATAGAACTCATGAGCCAAGACATGATAGACAAATTAAGAAAATCGACAATAACACCGAACAATACCACCGTGATCAGCCCCAAAAACATTGTTGTGGCCCTGGAATCCTTGACCACATTATAAAGTTTATATATGATGAGGGTAAAGATCAAAATATCAACGAGATCCATCAGATGAAAAGACAAAAAACCTATTTTGAATAATTCCATAACTTTTACCTTACCCGGAATTGTTTATAGTATTGCGGCTCAAATCCGTAATCAAAAGAAGCACTTTTATTCCTTATATAAGCCAATCTTGCCACAAAACAGGCTTCAGGATAAATATTTTCCGCATAATTCTGTATTCTCACATTATCTATATCCACATTTCCTGCCACATATCCCTTAATATAAGAAGAATTTGCGTATGGATGAACTATTATTTCATTTTTTTTTACCACATCATCATCTTTAAACTCATATTCTCCATAAAAAAAATCCTTCTGCCTGCCTTCAAGTATAATGTTTATTCTTTCTTTGCCGGGGAATTTTGTAAAATAGTTTAAAGCTGCGGCATCTGTTGAAGGTACCGGTATGATCTTTTTTCTAATAGCCATAGCCATGCCTTTTACAGCTCCTGCCCCAACCCTCAAACCCGTAAATGATCCGGGTCCTGTTCCGATCGCAAAAACATCGATCTGTTTTACAGATATTGCCGACTTGTCAAGGACATCTTTTATCATATCAAAAAGAAGTTTGTTGTGAGAATAGTTTCCGCTTGCTTTGATATCTGCGGTTACTTTTCCGTCACTTAAACAGCAGACGGAGGCATTCTCGGTTGAAGTTTCCACAGCGAGAATATACATTATCCGTGCCTTGTTATTTCAAATTTTCTTGTATTTTCACCCGTTACGGATATGAACACATCAATTCTCTTTTCCGGGAGGCAGTCTTTTATCATATCTGCCCACTCAACGATTGAAACTGAATTTTTACTATAAATGAAATCGTAAAAACCGATCTCGGTCAGTTCAGGCGAAGAACCGATCCTGTACAGATCGAAATGATAGATATTCATCCCGTCGTTTTCATACATGTTCATGATTATATAGCTTGGAGAGTTCACATATCCCTTAAAGCCGAGACCCCGGCAAAGACCTCTTGTAAAAACCGTCTTTCCGGCCCCGACATCTCCAAAAAAACATATTATATCGCCTTCTTTTACAGATCGCGCAAAGTCCCGGGCGAAATTTTCGGTATCCTCTTCCGATATTGTTTCGGAAACAATTTTTTCAGCAAGTTTTTCCATCACTGAAATTTAAGCTAAACAATAACTTTTTGCAATTTTAAAATAAAAAAAGGGAGCGTGCATGCTCCCTTTCTCAAATTATCATAGCGTATTACCTGTTTACAGAATCAGCAGGATTCAAGCGTTTGGTGATTATTTTGAACTCAGTATCAAATGATTTATTTATGTTATACAGCTTGATGTTATCAAACTCGCCTGTACCAGCTGGCCCTTCACCTCCATCATACATTTTCAGTCCGACTTCACGCTGTGACGCCGGAGCGTTGTTGTTCACAGATATCTGATAG
>JAWOER010000011.1:0-5156 GCA_046482655.1 Candidatus Delongbacteria bacterium
CTCATCCATCACCACCATGCCGCCCGAACCCATAATAGCTCCCGTCGCATTAACAGAATCGTAATCAACAATAGTGTCTCCGAGTTCGGCAGGAATACATCCTCCCGACGGTCCCCCCATCTGAACGGCCTTGAATTTACCTCCGTCCTTTATACCGCCCCCAAGTTTAAAGATCACATCATTTATTGTAACTCCCATCGGCACTTCAACAAGGCCGGAATTCCTGATCTTTCCTGCAAGGGCAAATACTTTCGTACCTTTTGATTTTTCGGTTCCAAATCTCGAATAAGCATCTGCTCCGTTCAGGATTATCCACGGAATATTCGCATATGTTTCAACATTGTTTATATTTGTAGGCTTATTCCATAAACCTGATTCGGCAGGGAACGGGGGTCTTTTGCTCGGCATTCCCCTCTTTCCCTCTATAGAAGCAATAAGAGCTGTTTCTTCGCCGCACACGAAGGCACCCGCCCCTTCTTTAACATAAATATCAAAATTAAAGCTTTCATTTCCAAGGATATTCTTACCCAGATAATTCTTTTTTCGTGCCTGATCTAAAGCCAGATTCAGCCTCTTTACAGCAAGCGGATACTCAGCCCGGCAATAGATAACTCCTCCTGTTGCCCCCGTGGCATAAGCCGCGATTATCATACCTTCTATGACGGAGTGAGGATCACCTTCTAAAACCGATCTGTCCATGAATGCACCGGGGTCACCTTCGTCTGCGTTGCATATCACATATTTTTCGTCACTTTTATTTGCTCTGGCAAATTTCCATTTCAGTCCTGTAGGGAATCCGCCGCCGCCTCTTCCCCTGAGTCCCGAATCAAGAACAGTACCGATAACATTGTCTTCCCCAATACTTTCCAGTATAATCTTTTTGATGCCCTTGTAACCGTCTCTCGATTCATATTCATCTATCGATTCGGGGTCCATCATGCCACAGTTCCTGAGTACGATCTTTTCCTGGTTATCTATAAAAGCCTGTTCATCTCCTTCCAGTATATCCGAATGGACAATATATTCTTCGAGAGGTTCTCCGTTCCTGATGTGCTTTTCAACTATTTCTTCGGCTCTTTTGATGTCGACATCTCCATACAGAAAGGTTCCCCTGCTGTCCCTGACCTCCATTAAAGGCTCTTTGTAACACATACCTATACAACTCGTCTTTCCCAGATCAAAAAGTTCCCTGTCCGACGAATTGATCTCCTGAAGCTTTTTATATGTTTTTCCTGCACCGGCTGCAATTCCACAGCTTCCGAGACCTACAATTACTTTTATTTTATTCATTTTCAAATCCCCATTTGATTACTGATTTTCATTTTTCCTGATATCTCTAACGATCTTAACAGCTTTATCCCCGGTCAGTTTGCCGTATGTTTCATCGCCGATCATCATGACAGGAGCGAGCGAACAGCATCCAAGGCATGCTACCGATTCAAGAGTGAACAATCTGTCTTCTGTAGTTTTTCCGTCTTCAACATTCAGTTCGTTCTTTAACGCCGTGGTTATTCCTTCTGCGTTCTGAACATGGCAGGCAGTTCCGTGACAGACCTTGATTATGTGTTTTCCGACAGGATAAAGCCTGAATTGGGAATAAAAAGTGATAACACCATAAATATCACTGACGCTCATTCCGGTAAAAGAGGATATTTTGTTTATCGCCTTTTTGGGAATATAGCGGTAAATATCCTGGGTAGCCTGCAATAAAGGTATCATGCTGCCTTTTTTACCTTTAAATTGTAAAAGAAGCTCGTCCAAAAGACCCGTATCCACCTTCTCGTCAGGCAGAGTATTTTTTCTTTCGGGGTTTTTTCTTTGAATTCTCATAACTCGTCCTATTTTTTAATTACTGTCCTTTCAAAATTTCACCGGCTTGACCGGCTGTGTCATTAATTAAAGTATAATATTGAAAAATGCAATACCAATATTTTACAATTTTTATCGGCATTTTTGTAATTTTTTTTTATGTTTTTTAGATGCCGAAAAATAAAAATGTGAAACATATGCCTGTCGTTCAGACAAATATTGCAATATTGTCTTGACTTAAAAACATTCATTTTATATATTTCAGCTTTGAAAGAGAAAACTTGTGTTTGAATAATTATATGGGACTTGTTTTACAATGAATAATGAGGATAATAACAATAAATTTTCGGAGGTTGAATGTTAAAGAGTATTAGGATTTTCGCTCTTTCTGCATTGGTCCTTTCAGTTCTTCTTACCGGATGTACAAGATACGCCAACGAAGAAGAATTAAAGGCGCTGGAGGATAAACAAACTGCAGCCAGAAAAGCGGAAACAAAACTGGCTGACTTGCAAAAACAAAGACGAGCACTTGAAAGCAGGTTGGCGGAAAAAGAGAGCGAACTGAAAAAGGCCGAGGAAGAAAAATCGGCTGTAGAAAGCAGATTGCAGTAAATTAAAAAAGGGAAAATGTGATGAAAAAAATTATTGTTACTCTTTTTGTATTGGCTTTTTGCGGTTTAGGTTTTTCTCAGGATGAAATGAATTATGAGGAAGAATATCTGCCAAGATTACAAAAAGCTCAGGAAGAGATCGAAAAATTGGAAGCGGACATCTCTGAAGAAGAATCAGAGATAGCCTCCACCGAAAACAAAATATCGGAAACAGAATCAAAGATCGAGCAGATCTGGGACGATATTTATACAATGCTGGAAACTGATGAGGCCGGAGTTGATGGCTTTAGAAAAAAGCTGGAAGATCTTGACAATGACATAAGGAGCTTTGGCGCTCTCCCCTCTGAGGAACTTTACAGAAGAAGAGCCGAGCTTGATCAGTTTGAAGAAGAACTCAATTCTTTAAGTGCCCAAAAGGTTTCTGCACTAACAGAGTTTGTGAACAAGATCCAGAGAATAGACCAGAGGATCAAATCTGTAAGAAGCTCTATTGTAGTACCTTATGTAACCTCTTATGTTGTAAAGAAAGGTGACAATCTCTGGAAAATTTCGGGTAAAAAAGACATATACGACGATCCTTTCAAGTGGACAGATATCTATAAAGCCAATCAGCAGACCATCAGTTCATGGCAAAAAAGATATAATGCAGTCCTGAAGGAAGGCCAGCAGGAAGCCGATCTGATATACCCCGATCAGGAATTTACGATCCCAAGATAAGTGGAACAACGAAAAAATTATTTTAAAGGCAGGCGTAAATGCCGATCTATAATCTTTTAACAAAAGGCGCGTACTTTGGTATGCGCCTTTTGTTTCGATAAATTAGGCCCGGAATTCAGGATGACCAAAATGCAAAAGAACATATCACTCTATACCGCTATAGTTCTTTTTTTGTCTGTGGGTATCACAGTTATTATGATGCCCAAAGAAAAAGCAAGTGAATTTTCTGATTATAAAGAAGGCGTTCTGGCAACAGAGAAAATTGTTGCTCCTTTTGATTTTGAAATAATTAGGACAGAAGAGGAGTTAAATGAACTGCGTGAAAAAGTCAAATCGACCGTTCTTCCTATATTTCTTTCAAAAGATACCCTCAACCTTCATCTGTACCGCCAGTACCTGAATTTTGGCAATGATTTTGACCGTCTGTATTCTCTTCATGAGAATTTGAACACACTCACAGCAAAACAGCTTAAACTCGAAACCGACAAAGATTCTCTTTTACGGGAGGACCCCGAATATTATACAAAAAGAAAGAGCGCACTCGATTCTGTTTACCAAAAAATACGCAAAAATTACCTTAGAGAAAGAGTCATATTTGACCAGAATTACGGTCTTACTTTTGAAAATTTGTCGAAGATGCCGTTGTTGAACGATGAACCTTTAAGAAAAAAGATAGCATATTTTATTCGAAGAAATATTAACGACCGTTATATTGATACTCCTAAAAATTCAATATTCAACAGGCATTTGGGCAAATTCATTCTCCTGGAAAAAGACAAAGAAAAAGAGTGCCTGCTGAGCGATTATCCGGATATTGTTCAGAAATCAGAAAGAGACCTGGACTACCTTACTAAAATATATGCCGATCCGGACAATGATTCGCTAAGATACTGGGAAAGGATCCTCGATAATTTTTCCAAACCTTCAATTGTTTTCAGTAAAAAACTCACCGAAGAAAAGATCAAAGAGATTCAGAATGAGGTTCCCCTGGCGGAAGGTCTTGTAAAAAAAGGCGAGGAGATAGTTTCCAGAAACATGGTAGTTACAAAAAGGCATTTAAAAAAGATACGATCTCTGGAAATGAAACTCAGAGACATGAATGAAGATGCCGATGATTCTTTTTTAAGCGGTCTTGATATAAAGAATATTTCGGGAAAGATAATTATTTCTTCTCTTTTCTATATAATACTCCTGCTGATGCTTTTCTTTAACAGAAAAAAATTTCTCCACAATTTTAAGGATATGCTCAAACTGTTCTTTATAATTTTGATCCAGACGGTTCTGGTCTATTTTTCTGTCAGATACATTGAAAATTACACACCCTACCTTGTGACGATGTCGGTAACATCTGTTCTGGCTGCGGTTTTTTTCGATATGAGGGTCTCATTTGTGAGTACTGTTGTGGCTTCGGTAATTTCTTCACTCCTCGTAGGCAATAACTTTCTGTTCCTTTTTGTGCCCATGTTCTCGGGTCTTTTTACCATGTTCGCGGTGCATAGGATCAGGGATATCTTTCAGTTTATATACAAAAGTATGCTGTATACCTTTACAGGTTTGATGCTGCCGGCTGTCGGATTTTATCTGATCTATGACTCTCCGGTAGATAAGCTGCTGACAGCACTCACTCACAGCGCTGTAAATGCCGGTGTCTCTCCGCTGCTTTCTCTTACCATACTCACCATAATAGAAAGATTTTTTAAGACCCCGACAGATATTACACTTCTTCAGTTGTCAGATATGTCCAATCCGCTTCTAAAAAAACTTCAGGTTCAAGCCCCCGGAACCTACCACCACACTATAACTGTTGGAAATCTCGCAGAAGCGGCTTCCGAGGCGATCGGAGCAAATTCCCTGCTCGCCAGGGTCGGAGCATACTATCATGATATAGGAAAAACATTCAAGGCTGCATATTTTATTGAGAACCAGCAGAATATGGCAAATAAGCATGATAAGATGCCCCCGAATATGAGCGCGTTTATTTTATCTGCTCATGTAAAAGAAGGCATAAAGCTGGCCCGT
>JAWOER010000224.1:0-3775 GCA_046482655.1 Candidatus Delongbacteria bacterium
GTAAGAACTTTCATTCTCCATCATTTCGCTTACAAGTTCATCTTTCTTCTGATTATGGACAAGAAAATCTATCATATTGACCACCACAGCAATCAACGGGGAATCTTTGTAACCGTCGATATGCGATTCCAATTTTGAAAACTCTTCATTTTTATAAATCTTAACATATTTAAGTTTGTCTGAAAAATCGATCCCGCATGATCTCAACAATTGGGACAGAAGCTCTTTTTCATGCTTGTTACTGCTCTTTTCGTCTTCCAGATCTTTAGAATATATATCCGGATATCTTTCTTCTATCTGTGACGGGAAAAGTCCCGAAAAGATTGCATTTCTTGCGAACTGGGTAGCTGTCGGAAGTATTGAAAAGTATAGATGTTCTGAGATCGAATACCTGTCACTGAGCACCTTTTCTATAACTTTCATCTGATCGTAAGGAAGACAGTCGATAACTATAAAAGCTGTTTTTTGAGAACCCAGATCGGGCACGATATATTTTTTTACTATATCTGTTGAAAGAACAGGACCCCGGGATTTATCTGATATCCAATCTTTGTATTCATTTTGAATAAAATTACCGAAAACTGAATTGGCGTTATTTCTGAGGTCATCAAAAGTATCGGCCAGATTCTGGTCGTTTATCTCATCAAGCCGCAAACTCCAGCTCACCATACTTTTGTATATATTTATCCATTCACTATACCCGGGATCATTTTCGATCATGTTGGTCAGTATTCTATAGTTCTTAATATAATTTTTTGATACACTTTCATTTACAATGTCTGCTTTTTCAAGATTTTTCCGGATACTCAAATAAAGCTGAAGAGGACTGACCGGTTTTGTAAGATAATCATCTATCATATTCCCTACAGCTTCCAAAAAGATATCTTCTTCTTCCGATTTCGTGACCATTATGGCTTTTATAGAAGTATCCACTGCTTTGATCCTTCCGAGTGTTTCCAGTCCGTCGATCCCGACCATCATTTCATCGAGTATTACCAGATCAAAGCTGTTCTCCATTACCATTTTTAGGGCATCATGGCCGTTTGTTGCAGTACTTAACCGATAACCCTTGCGTCTTAAATAAAGTAAATGGGGTTTAAGCAGTTCTATTTCGTCATCAACCCAGAGCAAATTATTCATTTTCGTCCTTAAATTTCGATTTTTCCTTCTCTGTTTATAGATAGCCGGGTAAAAAATATTGTAAGTTTTGTGGGCGGGTTAAAGGTTCTTATCCTGATCCTTCTCGGAAAGAAAATTCCGTCCTCATTTGAATAATAATCATATTCTTTTTTGTACTGAAGTTCTCTTTTATCATACTTTTCTGCAGATTTAATCAAAAGCCTGCTGTCCAGATATATAAAGCTGTATTCATCGTTATCGGGTTCTGTCCTTACAGTAATACCGTCCGATCTTTTTTTTACTGTTCGACTAAGTTTTGCGTTTTCATCCGTGATCATGAACAGATCTTTAATATCATTTACATCATAACTGATACCTGTTATCCGCCGAAAGGAATTACTGTCGCTCTTTTCCATTATTTCTAAGTTTTCAGAATAATTATAGGCCTTTAAAGAATCTGCGTCAATAAACACCTTTGCTTCGGTAGTTCCTATAAGACCTTTTATTTCGACATAAATAGTATCAGATCTGTTTACAAATATACTGCCTTTGGATTGTTTTCTGTCAGTCGTGGTAGAGTAGGAGAAATCAAATTTTCCCGATATGCTTTTAACTGCGCCGTAATTTTCCGATATCCTGTCTCTGACCGTTTCCAGACCGACAACGGAAAGATCATATTTTTCTGCCTTTTTTCTGAATCCGGCACAACCCGAGAGAAGAAAGATTAGGATCAACACACAGAAGATACGCTTAATATCCATACAGCCCCGTCTCAAGAATATAGTTACCCGCCATGATTGCGGCCCCGATTTTTTTTACTGTCCGGTTTATCGAAATATTGTTCAGTTCTTCTGCTTTATTAAGGGCTGTTTTAATCTCTTTGTAGTGTTCGAAAAGCTCTTCATACTCCTGATGATAATACAGCTCTTCACTGCTAAAAATATTTTCCACTATCTGTTCTGCCTGTTCATATTTTCTCATCTGAAAAAATATCCAGGCTTTTGTATCTAAAAATATTATTGACTCCGGTTCAATTTTTATAGCCTTATCCACCATTCCCATGGCTTTTTTCAGATCAGTTGAGTTTTGGGCAAGCAGATAAGAATAATTATTCAGAAGCTGTGCATCCGAAGGAAATCTTTTTATAGCTTTTTCATAAAACTCCACGGCGGGTAAAAAATCGTCGCTGCCGTGGTAAATATTGGCTATCTGCCTGCATATTGCGATATTCTTCGGGTATTCTTCCAATATCTTGGAAAATATTATTTCCGCATTTGAATATTTTTTTACCGAGAGATATATTTCTCCAAGCTGCAGCCTTAAAGACAGATCGTCCTTGAATTCCCGCAATCCTTCGAGCAGATATGTAATTGCTTTGCCGTAGTCATTTTTTTCTTTATAGAACTCGGCATTATCAAAATAATAGTTAGCTTCGCCGTAGGTTATACGGTTCATCCTGTCAAGCATAAACTTTGCCATGTCAAATGAATCTTCAGATATATATTCCAGAAAGGCCATTCTGTAGAACGAATAGGGAAGTATGCCATGAACAGATTCAAGATCTCTAAATGTTGTAGTAACTGCTGAATTCGTTTTTCCTGTCTTGATCATGAACATTGTTTCCACTGCCCTAAAATAGATCCTGTGTATTTTTGTCAGATCATCAAAACAAATATTTGAAATAAAATTTTCAAACTCATCATCTGTAAGAAAGGAATACTGCCTGTCTTCCATAAGCTGTTTGAGAACTTTTCCGGCAGTCATCACTTCTCCCTGCGCAATGAGCTTATCAGATATTTTTTTTAGAACTGTCTGCGAATTTTGAGCATTGTACTCTTTTTGCATATTGAGGTAAATGTGAATGCCGAACCTTCCCAGATCCATATCTTTTTCAAAAAGTTCTTCCAGTATATTATATGCCCTGTCTTTTTCTGTATGCATCAATCCGAGGGCTTCCCTGAGGCGAATATGGTCAGAATCAATTACTCCCAGAGCCGATTGGTAATTAAGTACGGCACTGTTAAAATCCGAATAGAATTCATAGTACATACCGTTAATGAACAGATTCGCCGCATGCCTGTTGTAATTTGTATAATACCCTTTTGAAAATCCGCAGGAAAGATTCATTGTGGTAAGGACGATGATAATTGTCAGCTCTTTAATCATAAAACATCTCAGTCATATATTGAAATATTTACTATTCCGTGCCTTACAGAAACTGTTGATGAGTTGTGATCCTTTTTTAATCTCAAGGTTATTTGAACAGAATCATCAAACTCGAAAAACTGTATATTTCTCACAACATTCCTGCTGTATATTTTGTTCTTTACATTTTGAGTAAAATTACCCTTATAGAAAGTCATACTAAAAAAACTGTCCCCCGAAAAAAAGGTGTGAATATTCTTTTCGGGATCATCCCCCTCATAACTAATACTGATCAGTATTCCGTTATTTTTTTTTGAAAAAGTGATGTCGCTGAGAGTATATGAAATTTTTTCCTCACCTTTCTTTTTGCCTTCTTTTACATACTTTATTTTGGATCTTTCCAAATCAGGCGAGGGTTTTGAATATTTTTTATTTGTACTTTGTTTTTTTGACCCCGGATGATCTTTTGACACCGGACTAAAAACCGAACAGGCCGATATAAGAAATATTA
>JAWOER010000276.1:0-2501 GCA_046482655.1 Candidatus Delongbacteria bacterium
TTTTTGGCTAATTCGAGATTGAGCCAGATCCGTTGTTTTTCAATGTTACAGGAGCCCCACTTTGTTTTCATAAGCTTTACGCCCCAGTCCTCAATATGAACCTCAAGATTACTTTTAAATAAATTAAATACTCTTCAGAAAGTATATTCTCCTCCGCCAAAACACCTAACGAATTAATTTCTCCTTCTGACTCGATCCGCCTGTATATCAGTTCTGCCGTTATTTCGTCTATATAAGGGAGCTGATAAATATCGTGGGGAGTGGCTCTGTTTATGTTTAGAGGATATACAGAAAAATGATCGGTCAGAGATTCCAGTTCCTCCTGTTCAAGGTGTTCGGTTTCTATACCGGACAAAAAAAAGGCGGCCGGAAAAATGATGTAAAAAATTCTACGCACCATAAACTATACCGAAAGAATAGGAATATTCCAAATCGAAATGGTAAGACATTCCGTAGCTAAAACTCCATTTACTGTATCCGATCGCAAAGCCCGCCGTTACAAGCTGCGGATCAAAATTGTATCCTGCCGAGACGGCAAAATGATCAAAAGGTGCGTATTCGAGACCTGTCTTGAATGCAGCCGGGGTACTGCTGCTCTTCTCTAAACCGGTATAAACACTAAGGTCACCGTCAGTGATGTACTCAAAGGAGGCAAGCATTGTCATCGGGATATCAATTTCTTCTGTTTCGTGTGTGTAAATATTTAGAATTGAAAAAACAGAACTGAGACCTTCACAGATAATAAAAGCAGTATTAATATCCGCACCAAAAGAGGTTCTGCCCCCAAGCTGATTTTCAAGCCGGTAATATTTAACTGACGGAAAGATATTTAGATCTCCCTCCGAAAAAACACTTACGGCAAGCATGGCCGAAGTTTCTCTGTAATCACTGTTACCGAAGTTTGATCCGGCTACAAGATATTTCCACTGTGCCAGATGATTTGAATATGATACCTGCTGCATCGAAAGTTCATTAAGACCGAAAGGCACAAGATATGCCGCAGCGAGAGTCCCGGGATCATAATTCATATAGGGCACAATTACATCGCCTTTCTTGAATCCTGAGATATTGCCTATGCGGACCGCGTTCGGGCTGATGTTCACCGCCTCGAACGATCCGTAGGAGAGTGTTGCGAATAAAAGTGCGGCGGTCAGAATGGATTTTATCATTTATTCACCTTTGGGATGGGCTTTTTTATAGATTTTCTTCAACCGTTCGAGCGAGACATGGGTATAGACCTGTGTTGTGGAAAGGCTTTCGTGGCCGAGCAGCTCTTTTACTGACATTATATCAGCTCCTTTGTCGAGCAGATGGGTGGCGAAAGTGTGTCTGAGTATATGAGGTGAAGTTTTATGCACCGTCGCGAGCTTTAAAAGTCTTTCTGAAACGATCCTCTGTATCTGCCTTTTTGAAAGATGTGTTCCCTTTACGCCTATAAAAAGAAATTCGCTTGACCTGCCGTTTTCTAAAAGAACAGTTTCTCTTTCTCTGCAGTATATTTCGTACTTTCTTTTAATATGCTCAGAAACCGGAAGTATCCTCTGCTTTGAACCCTTGCCCGTAACAGAAAAGACATCTCTGTTCTTTTTCAGATCGCCAACCTTCAAATCATAAAGTTCGGACAGCCTGATACCGGTACCGTAAAAAAGTTCGAACATCAGACTTTCTCTCGATGTCAAAAAGTCAACTTCGGTAAAATTCTCCATCAGGTCCTTCATTTGGTCGCTTCCTACGAATTCGGGCAATCTTAATTCTGCTCTGATAGAGTTTATGGCTGTTCCAATATCCTTTTCGATCTGATCTGTCACAAACAGATATTTGAAAAAGCTTCTGATGGATGCCACCCTCCTGTTGTATGTTTTTTTTGACTTTCCGCTCATAAGAACTTCGCGCAGATAAGGTCTGATCTCGTTTTTCGTTATAACAGACGGTAAAAAATCCTCTCCAAGTCTCTTTTCGAGAAATCTGCACAGGTCATACAGATCGTTCTTATATGATGATACAGTATTTTGAGAATAATTTCTTTCTTTGTTCAGATACAACAGAAATTTATCTATCTGCTCTTTCATTGCTTTCCTCCGTAACACCATTTAAAGATAAACCATAAATACGGGTTTTTACAAATGGTATTTCACTTCATTTTTTATTAAATTTCTAAAAATATTAAAAAAGATCGTCGGGAAATGACAACTTTTTTTTAAAACAGAGGTCTAAGTATCAGACGGACGAGTCTGTCTCCCGGGAGAAATGAAAAGGAAAAGCGAAGTGAAAAGAATTGAGAACAAACTGATAGACAAAGCTGCAAAAGGTGACGGAAGAGCCTTTGAAAAACTGATAAGAAACTATGACAGGCAGATCATGAACCTCTTACTGAACATACTGAAGAACGAAGACGACGCATCAGACGCTTATCAGAACACTTTTATCAAAGCCTTCAACAGTCTCGCCCGTTTTAACAGATCATCATCTTTCTACACTTGGTTATACAGGATCGCTGTAAA
>JAWOER010000288.1:0-3372 GCA_046482655.1 Candidatus Delongbacteria bacterium
TCTACAAGAACGAGCCGGGCGGTGAAAGACCGGATTATTATGGCATAGAAACAGGAGATGATTTTCTTATAGGATTTGGCCTTGATTATGCGCAAAGGGGAAGAAATTTAAAAAAAATTTACAGAATAAATCAATAAACGGACTAAAATTTATGTCAGAAGACAAAGAAAAACAGACCGGCGAAGAGAAGGGTGAAATATCTGAAAAAGACAAAAATGAAAAGCAAAATGACCCTTCATCGGAAAAGTCTGATAAGGAAAAAGCCGAGGAAGCTGCAAAAAAGCTGAATAAGATCATCGAGGAAACAAGAAGAAAGAGACCTGACGGCAAAAGAGGGATCAAAAAGGATGATGAGGCTATGTTCTGGAAAAAAGGTTCCAAAACATTCCTTATTTGGATGATCGTAATTGCTGTTGCTTTGATCTTAATAAATGTTTTTGATCAGCAGGGAAAAGTAACTGAGATCGACTATAATCAGTTGGGCAAATATATTGAAGAAGACAAAGTAAAGAGCATTGAGATAACAAATACAGGTTCAAACGCAGAATTGACGGGAGAATTTAACGAACCTCAAAAGGTCACAGGCGGTCAGGGTTCTGAGTTTTCGGAATTCAAGCTGATCGTGCCTTCTGTAACAAAAGAAACTGCCGATGAGTGGTCAGAAAAGGGTATTTTGATAAAAATGAAAAGAGAACAGTACGGTTTTACGGATTTTCTTCTTTCAATATTGCCGTGGGTATTGTTCATTTTTATATGGATATATCTTTTGAGAAGAATGCAGGGCGGAGGTCAGGGCGGAGCAGGAAAAGGTATTTTCTCTTTTGGAAAAAGTAAGGCCCGTCTGTTCGATTCTGCCAAAACCAAGATCACATTTAAAGATGTAGCAGGCTCCGAAGAGGCAAAAGAAGAGCTTACGGAAGTGATAGATTTTTTAAAAAAGCCCGAAAGATTCACCCAAATGGGTGCCAAAGTGCCGAAGGGAGTTCTACTTACGGGACCACCCGGCACAGGTAAGACCCTTCTTGCAAAAGCTGTGGCCGGAGAGGCCGGAGTTCCTTTTTTCAGCATTAGCGGAGCAGATTTTGTGGAGATGTTCGTTGGCGTGGGTGCATCCAGGGTAAGGGATCTGTTTGAACAGAGCAAAAAGAATTCTCCATGTATTCTTTTTATTGACGAACTTGATGCTGTGGGCAGGCACAGAGGTACAGGAATAGGCGGTGGAAACGATGAACGCGAGCAGACCCTCAATCAGCTTCTGGTGGAAATGGACGGCTTTGAAACAGAGGACAATGTTATTATAATAGCTGCCACGAACAGGCCCGATGTTCTGGATCCTGCCCTTTTGAGACCCGGAAGGTTTGACAGGCATGTAGTGGTGGATAATCCTGATGTGAGGGCCAGAGAGGCGATACTTAAGGTCCATGCAAAAAAAATCAAGATAGAAAAAGACATAGATCTTTCTGTAGTCGCAAAGGGAACTCCCGGCCTTTCCGGAGCGGATCTTGCGAGTATTATTAACGAAGCAGCACTATTTGCTGCAAGAAAAGGTAAAAAAACTGTTGATATTTCGGATGTTGAGGATGCAAAAGACAAAGTAATGATGGGTGTGGAAAGAAAATCGGCTGTTATAAATGACGAGGAAAAGAAAATGACAGCCTATCATGAGGCAGGTCATGTGCTTATCGCAAAAATGACAGTAGGAAGTGATCCGGTGCATAAAGTGACTATTATTCCCAGGGGCAGGGCTATGGGACTTACCCACTATCTTCCTATCGAAGAAAAACACTCGTACTCTAAGACTTATATATTTAGCAAATTATTGCATTTATTCGGAGGAAGGGTCGCCGAAGAGCTTATATTCAACGACATCACGACCGGAGCCTCGAATGATATTGAAAGGGCTTCCGATATAGCGAGAAAAATGGTTTGTGAATGGGGAATGAGCGACGAGATAGGACCGATTCATTACGGTGTGAAAAACGATAACCCTTTTTTGGGTAAGGAACTCACAAGAACATCCAGTATTTCGGAAGAGATAGGCAAAAAGATCGATAATGCAGTTCAAAAGATCATTTTTAAGGCATTAGAAAAGACCAGGGATGTCCTCACTGAAAACATAGAAACTCTTCACAGTATAGCAGAAGCTCTGCTCAGGAAAGAAACGCTCTCGGGATCTCAAATCGATGAAATAATAGCTCTTAATACAAAAAAATCAAAGATAGACGGACACGATATCGCAAATGGTTTTTAGAACAAAAACAAAATATTTTGAGCCTGACAAGAGACCCGTTCTGATGGGGATATTAAATATTACACCGGATTCTTTTTCGGATGGCGGAAAATATTTTGAGACAGATATTGCGATAGAACATTGTAAAAATATGATAGATCAGGGGGCAGATATTATTGATATAGGCGGCGAGTCTTCGAGACCGGGAGCGATTCCTGTAACCGAGGAGGAGGAGCTTAGACGCATAATACCTGTGATCGAAGTGTTAAAAAGCTCTTTTGATGTTTGCATCAGTGTAGATACCTATAAGCCGATGGTCGCAAATGAGACCCTTTGCCGCGGAGCGGACATGATAAATAATATATTCGGGACGGACCCGAATGATGATCTGCTCGATATTGTAAAAAAATATTCAGCCGGGTTATGTCTTATGCACATTAAAGGAACACCTCAAAATATGCAAAAGCATACTCACTACAACGATATTATGAAAGAGATAAAGCAAAAATTAAGAGAAGCCGCTGAGCATGCCGTTAAAAAAGGTATAAATATTGAAAATATCGCTATAGATCCAGGTATCGGATTCGGAAAGAGCAAAAGAGGCAATTTTGAAATACTGAACCGCCTTGAAGAATTGCACGATCAGGGGTTTAACATAATGATAGGTGCCTCGAGAAAAAGTTTTATCGCAAAGGCTTTAGGAAAAGATGATAAAAGCCGCCTTATGGGAACCATTTCATCAAATGTCGCCGCCCCCAAGATTGACCTGTGACAGAGCAGTAGGCAGCGCGCCTCGTGTGCGCGGGGCGGTCACAGAGCGCTACGAGCCGTACGGCTCATCGAGATACCGCTCGGCGCGTTCGTGGCTGTTGTTATGATCGTCCATGCTGAGCACGATCCGATAACGATTCATCGCCTGGTTGCGCCGGTCGGTGGCGTCGTAGATCATGCCCTGGTAGAGTCGTCCAAGGACCACATACTTGCGATCTTCGACATCGTCGCTCGCATCCAGCGATTCGATGTGTGCCAGGTGGCGCAGTGCCGCTTCGTAGTCGTCTTGAATGAAACGTTCGCGGGCCAGTTGGAAGTAGGCCTCTTGCGCAATGGGCGTGTTGTAGCCCGTCCATCCGTCCTCGTGACGC
>JAWOER010000056.1:0-2901 GCA_046482655.1 Candidatus Delongbacteria bacterium
ATTCTGAGTATAATCACAAGCCCGATACCGGCAAGAATTGAAACGATATTTGCTTTTGAAAAAAATATCGATCTTCCGGCGATAAGCAGATCTTTCATCTCTTCTTTAATGTATGAGTTGAGCCTGATCATATTGTAATAGAATGCTATTGAAGTAGCGAGAGCGACTCCTGCGTGACCGAGTGTTGTGTAAACAGCGAGTATGTAGGAGAGAACTATATTGATCCCTGCGCTGATCATCGAGACTTTGAGAGAATGTATGTTTTTGCTCACAAGTGAAAGAACACGCATATAATATCCCGCAAAGCTTACAGGAATAAGGCCAAGGGAGTACATGACGAAGGCCTGCGAGGTCATCTTTAAAGAATCAGCGTCGAAAGCTCCGCGCCGGTAAATGACTGAAACGATCTCCTCCGAGGCGGCAATGCAGATCACCGTGACCGGGATCAGTATTTTATAATAAAGGCTGTTACCCTTTTCAAACAAAGCAGTAAATTTTTTAGAGTCATTTGTGCTTTTAAGTTTGTTAAGCATCGGATTTATACCGCGGGTGATCGGAAGAGAGATTATGGCGAACGGCAGCTGGAAAAGCCTCTGCGAATAGAATAGCGAGGAAGCTGAACCCGTAATGAGCCATGTGGCTATCAACCTGTCAAAAAACTCTGCGCTCTTGTTAAACACCGCATTTAAAGTTATTATCTTGGACTCACGCTTTACCACCTTATAATCATTTGTTCCATCTTTAAACGCAGGACTGTATCTTATCCCGGTTTCTTTTTTGAAATCTTTAGATATAAGGAAAGGTACATGAACAATAAACTGCAGAAAAGCTCCGATCAGATATCCGGCAGCAATGGAATAATCTCCGATCACAGGCTCAAGCAATACAATTCCCGTAATAGCGCCGATACTGAGCATTACAGGAGCAAAACCGAATATCCAGTTGCGCTCAAAAAAATTCAGGAGACTGCCTGCAAAAGCCGCAAGTCCGATAAAAAGCATGAACGGTATGAGTATGAATATGAGCTGAAGAGAAAGGTCGTAATCGAAAGCTGCATCGGGATTGATCTTTTTAAGAAGAATAAATATAAGAGGAACAATAAAATAGAGAAGCGTGGTAACGATCAGAAGTAAAACAAAAAACCAGTTGAAGACGACCGATAAGAATTTCCATGAACCCTCAACCTCTCCCCTGTCGTATTTTGTCTTGAACGGCGGCATAAAGGCCCTTTCGACCATGTCTTCACCCAATATCTGCCTGAAAAGGTTCGGGAAAATGAGAGCAAATGAAAAAGCATCCGCTGTTTTTGATGTGCCGAAAAACCAGGCTACCACGATCTCCCGGACAAAACCAAAGATCCTGGACACAAAAGTTCCCGAAAATATTTTAAGTATATTATTTCTTATGCGTGTATTTTCGGTCTTTTTTGCCATTTAAACCTAAAACGCTTTAATATACATCTGCACTGCGACTATCAAATATACCACACCGGCTATTTTTTTAAAAGACTTATCTTTGCTTTTTATATTAAAATGCGCACCCATTCTTGCAGTAAATAATGTTCCAAGAGTGATGAGAAGAAGTATGCTGAAATATAATGACATTTCAATATCATTAAAAGAACCGATAAAATATCTCCCGATAAGTGAGGAGACGGCATTAAAAACCATGACTATGGAAGCCAGTCCCACTGATTTTTTTAAATTAAAACGAAGTACAGCCGCCAGAAGCGGTACCAGAATGGAGCCGCCGCCGATGCCTGTCATTGCAGAAACTGTTCCCATGAACAATCCTGCAATGAACATATCCGGGGTCCGGAACAAAGGCATTCTTCTTTTTTTGCCCGGTTCCAAAACCTCCTCTGTGTCCAGAAAAAAAATTCTGACCGCAAGGATCGAAAGTATAAGCGCAAAAAAAAAGATTCTGCTCCTGTCTGATAATATGCTGCAGAAATAATTTCCCGGGATCGGACCGAGAATAGCCCCGAGAGAAACGGGAATGATCGCTTTTTTATAATAATTATCCGATTTTATATGCTTAACAGATGAATTTGCTGCTGCTGCAAAGACCACCCCTAGAGATATGGTTGAGGCTATAAGGAATATTTCAGAACTTTCAACCACTCCCTGAAGGTAAAAGACAAGAACAGGCACGACTATGACTCCTCCGCCTATTCCGAGGTACCCCGAAAGAAATCCTGCAACGAGCCCGGTTGAGACAAGTATGACAATGTCAGAAAATTCCAATAACTACCTATAAATCTTATTCTTCTTTATTTTCGATCCTGTTCTTTTCTATATTTTTTACCATAGAATACACAATTTTGTTCACGGTTGTATCTATTCCGTTCTTTTCCCCGATCTTCACGATTGCGCCGTTGATGAAATCTATCTCGTTCGGCCGCTTTTTAAAATAATCCTGAAGCATCGAAGTTCTGTTGTCCGACCTTATAAAGTCATTGATCTCTTTGACAGTGAGACTGATATCCTGACCTTCCGATGCCGCGACCTTGAGCCCTTCCTGCAGAATCGAATTTTTAAGATCATTCAGCCTTTCTTCAGCTATGACCTTATTTTTTGCTCTGAAAATAACAGAAAGCGGATTTACGATCGAGTTTATGACGAGCTTTATCCATATCGCTTTTTCTAAGTCGGATGTAACCTTATAATCGAGGAAGGTATCTTTGAATATCTCTCCGTAAACCGAATCCGCGAACGCTTTTTCCGCCTTCAGGCCGCCCGGATAAAGCTCCAGCTGGCCGGGTGCACCGAGTACGGCGCCCATAGTGGCGATCGCTTGGAAAATACTCTCAGGATCGACCAGCCCGAACAGCGCCCTGTTCGCTATGTTCTTGACCCCGTAGCCGTTCTGGACAAGCAGGATCGTAGTAGTATCTGTAAT
>JAWOER010000068.1:0-2867 GCA_046482655.1 Candidatus Delongbacteria bacterium
GTAACGGCGGTATATGCATATTGGAAAGGGTCTCCGGTATATCGATCACAAAATTCATTCTCCGTCCAAAGCGGATCTTCTCTATTTCCAGATACTTTTTTACCATCCGAATTTCTTCTGTGAGTTTTACAAATTCATTTTTTGATGTTCTCAGGCTGTAACGGAGAAGATTTGAAATATTCTGGAGCATTTTTTTTGCAGAATCAGGATCTAAAGTTATCAGTTCGGATATTGAACTTAGAGAGTTGAAAAGAAAATGGGGATTTATCTTTGACTGAAGAGATGAAAGTTCCGCGCGTATCCTTCTTTCTTCCAGTCTCAGTTCGTTAATTTTTCTTTGTTTCAGCTTCCTGTAGAAAAAAAGATAGGTCAATGCCAGAATAAAGGCAAAGACAGCGACATATATATATCGCATATTTCTTTCCTGTTCGATCTTGAGCCCGAGCAGTTCGTTCGCTGTTTGTTTTTTTGATATTTCATAGTCAATCTCTATCTTAGAAAGGGGAATAAATATTGATTCATTATCGGATGTGTAAGAATTTAAGAGCATATAGTATTTATTTGCTTTTTCAAAATCTTTTAAAAGGTTATAGATCCCGTAAAAACCCAGATAATTATCCTTTATCATTTGTTCGTTTTTTTGTTCCAGTGCCATTTTAAGGCTTTTATTAAGATATTTCAAAGCTTCATTATATCTACCGAATACCTTATGCATGGAAGCAAGGTTAAAATATACGACTGTCAAACCTGACATATATCGTGTGTTCTCAAATATCTCAGCAGCTTTTTTATAGTTGATAAGGGCAGTTTCATAATTGCCCATCATTTCGTTAAGGTCACCTATACCATTATAGGAATGCCCCACATAATATACCTCTTCCTGCTTTTTTGCTTCATTTAGTGCGATATTTGTGTATTCAAGCGCTTTTTTGTAGTTGAATTTTCCTCTGTAGGCAAGAGCCAGAAAATAATTTGCCCTCGGGAGCGCTTTCTGGTCATTAATACTATCAGACAGTTCAATCGCTTTTTGTGCATAATAAAGAGTTTTATCAAAATTTTTGGCATTAACACTCACATCTGCCATTTTAAGGAGAGCAGAAACAAATTCCCTATCCCTGTTCTCAGAACTCAGTATCTCGGATTTCTTTTTGTAATAGTCCAGAGCAACGCTGTAATTTCTTGTAGCAAGATAAATATCCCCCAAAGTTTCGTAGGATGCGATCAAACCGTCCGCGTAACCGGTCTGTTCTGCAAGATCTCTTGCTTCGAGTAAAAATTCAATACCTTTGTGTATCTTATTGAATTTTGTGATATAAAGAGCTGAAAGGTTGATCAAAAGGTCTGCCCTTTCTTCACCTTCACAGTACTTCAGCTGATCTTCAAAGCAGTTTATTTTATAGCTGAACCGAAATCTGCTCTGAGAGTATGAAGGCAGGATGATCGTAAAAAGTATCAGCATGAAAATCATTTTTTTCATTCTTTGTCCCGGATCTTTTTGTTATCGAAACTGAACACGGATATTTTTGATCCCAGCGGATCAGAGATAAATATCTTGTTGTTTTTGACCATTATCCTACCGCAGCGTTGACCTTTATCTATTTTAACGGTGAGCATGTATTTTTCATCGTCATAAATGTCGAACAGAGATGTGTCAGTTCCGTATTTCTTTGCGGATGAGGCTCTTCTTACCCAAAGACGGCCCTCATCATCAATAAACATATCCTCAATAAAAGTCTTGTCCTTTCTTTTGAAAGGTGCTTTTTTAAATTTTTCTGCAACTTTCTTTATCCTTTCGAGTTCTTTATCGGTAAATTTTTGAGTATTGAGTTTATTCCTGATAATAAATTTGAGATTTAGATCGAACTCATATGCAAAAATTTTGTAAACTTTTTCTGAAGATATCGCCACATAAAGTATTTCATTTGTTTTATCTGCAGCAAAAGGAAATACCGGGATCTCGGGATCGATATCTCCGCGGTGATAGGGAGTAAAAAAACTGCTGAGAAGTTTTATATTATCAAAATTTTTGTCAACCATTTTAAGGTCAAGTCCCAGAAAAGTTTCTTCTCTTCCCGAAGTATTGATCACAAAAGTACCGAATATTTTGTCCTGAGCCAAAAGTTCGATATTTTCGGGCATGCCGTTATCTGTTTTCTTTATTTTATATGTATTTAATTTTCGGTCATAAATATATATTTTTCTGTCTGAGCCGCTCAGTACGATATCATCTTTAATAAAGTTGAAAGATGACATGAAGGCGTCATCAGGCAACACAATAGAGTCTTTTATATCAAAATTCTTCTGATCGAATATCTTTATTTTACCGGACAGATTTTCGAGCACGAACAGCTCACCGGCAGCGTTGAACTTAAAATCCGCAGGGCATGATATATCCGGACTTTCTATGGAGTATATTTTTTTTAATTTCAGATCCTCGGGTTCAAAAGTTGTGTTATAGACAGTTAATACTTTATCGCTGTCTTTTTTTGTGCATGATAATATTATTAATCCCAAAGCGGCAGAAAGGAAGAGTCGGGCTGTTATGCGGAAATATTTTTTAAAAAAAAAGAACATACTATCAACCTTAAAAATTATATACAAATATAGCAAAAGCTGTTATAATAATCATTAAAAAAATGACAAACTGTATTAATCAGCCGATAAAGCGACATTTTAAAGGTACAGATCTACATGATCTGAATTGATTTTTTCCTAAACAAACCTTTGAGCTGGGAAAGTGCGATCCCGCAGATCACAAGGATGATACCGGCTATTTTTTGCATATCGAACACTTCCTTTATATAGAAATAAGATATTACGGCAGTAAATACAGGTATTAAATTTGTAAAAACATTAGTTTTAGAAAT
>JAWOER010000095.1:0-5961 GCA_046482655.1 Candidatus Delongbacteria bacterium
CACCTCATGATCATGACTTTACAAGGTATGTAATAAGATGCATAGATCAGAGGTGTGATATATGCACCGCTATATGGCACGGGGCGTTTTTTAAGTTTAATATTCATTCTCTTTTTTGCCTTACCGATCATCACATACCGCAATATTTTTCTCTTATAAAGCGAATCCAGAAAATCATTTAACAAACTCTCTATCTTTTTTATATTCATATTCGGAGTAAATGTTGAATCGATCACAATCCTTCCTTTTGAAGGAATAGTCAAGCTTTCGTTACCGCAATCTATTTTTGATATAAACAAAGAACCCTCTATTTTGTTCGTGGCAGTTTTATCGGGAACATCTTCTTCTGCGAAAACAAAGGTATCACTGTAATTTTTTCTAAAATTTTCAAATTCCAGAGCGAACCTGGAAGCTTCGACTGCGGCACTGATAAAACTGGGATCATTAGAAATACCCCCATGTCCTCCGGTGCCGAATACGCTGATCTCGAATTCACATCGACCCAGCCTTCCGATCCCGAGGGTCTCATGACCGTAAAACCGGTTCGGTCCGTCTCCGATCTCGGGAACCACTATCGCTTTAACATCATCCATAAATTCGCTCTGAGCAAGAACATTTGCGCCTGTAGAATAGAATTCCTCATCTGCCCCGAATACTACTTTTATTTTATAGCCTTTCGGTTCTATATTACGGAAAGCTGAACATATTACAGCGAGACCGGTCTTCATATCGTTGGACCCGAGACCGACAATGCAGTTCCTTTTTTCATTTTGAAATGTAATGGTCCTTTGTTTGGGAGTCAAAGCATCTTTTAAATTTAGCCATGGCTCGGCAGAAACTGTGTCTGAATGACCGTAAAAAAGGATCGAATGATCACCAAAACCTTTTTCGGCCATAATATTATAGTGCTTTTTACCTTTGATGTCTTTGTGAACAAACTGTTTTGAAGTTACAAAACCTGAATTTTCGAGTTGCTCGATAAGAAATTTATTAATTCTTTTTGTATTCCCCTCCGTATACCAGTTTATACCTTTTTTAACTATTTTGAAAGGATTTCTGGAATCGATCATTATCAGTTCTTTTATCAGATCGCTAAGATGTTCATTCATTAAATTCCTCCTACAAATTATATGCTTTGTATTATATAAAAATTTATGTTGTTTTAAAAGTTATTTGTACTTTTATTTCTGACCGGTTTCATAAAGTTTATAGGGGAGAATATTTGGAAAACGAAATACCCTCACCAAAAGAGATCAAAAAAAAAGTGTTCGATTATCCTGTAGTACTTACAGTTTCTTTTTCACATCTGATATCGGATATGTATTCCGCCTTCCTTGCACCCGTTCTGCCTCTTTTAATAACGGCACTGGGAATCTCAAAGTTCCAGGCGGGGCTTCTTGATTTTGCAAGAAAGTCACCCTCATTCTTAAACCCGCTTTTCGGGATAATTGCGGACAGGATCGATGCTAAATATTTTTTGATAGTCGGGACGGTCATAATTACTGTCACAATGAGTCTGCTCGGCACAGTCTCCGACTATATCACTCTTTTTATCCTCGTTCTGATAGCCGGTATAGGCAACAGCATATACCATGTTCCGGGACCGGTCATAATAAAAAAAGTGGCCTTTGAAAGGCTTGGAAGAGGCATGAGTTTTTATATGCTGGGCGGAGAACTCGCCAGATTTCTCGGTCCGCTGGTCATATTAAGTGCAATAAGCTTGTGGTCTTTTGAGGGGAGCTGGAGAATAATGCCGGCAGGTCTTTCTGTAGCGGTGTTCTTATATTTTAAAGTTAGAAAGATCAAGGTACATAAAAAGAATGAAAGTGGCTATGCAAAACTCAAAGATTATAAAAAATATTTTAGATTTTTCACTACTATAGCAGGAATTGTACTTTTCAGATCAGCAATGCATGCTTCCCTGACACTGTATCTGCCTATCTACATGAACTCCAAAGGGTACTCACTGTGGATCTCGGGAATATCCTTGTCGATCCTTCAGTTCGCCGGTGCTGCAGGTACATTCATCGTCGGGATTCTGTCAGACAGATTCGGAAGAAAACGAACTCTTCTGACGCTCTCGATAATGAATCCTTTGCTAATGTTTTCTTTCATATTTTCACCGGGAGTTATGATATTCCCGGTTCTGGCGGTCTGTGGTTTTGTTCTTTTGGGAAGCAACCCGATCATACTTGCTCTTGTGCAGGAAAGAGACACAGAGAATCTGTCATTTTTGAACGGAACATATATGACCATCAGTTTTGCGGGAAGCTCTGCCATGGTTCTTACAGTGGGCTATCTCTCAGATGTATTCGGGCTCCATACAACCTATATTATTGCTGCGTTTATTGCGGTCGCTGTCATACCTTTCGTGCTCATGATCAAAGAGAAATGACAGCCTGCCGGAGATTATGAGCCGAGTCTATTTTAACAACAGCATTTTCTTCGTCAGCACTTTCCCGTCGGATTCGAGCGTGTAGTAGTAAAGACCCGAGTTCAATCCTGCTCCTTCAAAGTCAAGAACATGATCTCCAGCCTCCCTGAGACCGTTTATGAGTTCGGCGACCTGTTGACCCGATATATTATAAACACTCAACCTGACATCCGCTCTTTTTGTCAAAGCGAAACTGATCTGTGTAACAGGATTGAACGGATTGGGGTAGTTCTGGTAAAGCTGTGGACCTGAAGGAATATTTTTATCTTCATTATTTATACCTGTGACCAGAATACCGGTAGCTAGAATATTATCTATCCAGGCCTTGTTCAGACCCGCCCCGTCACTTGCGTCCCTGACAAAAGTCCACTTGAACTCATTTTGCCCCGCGGTCACATCGTAACTGAATTTTTGCCAGTCTTTATCTCCGCTCCAGAACCCTTTTAAACTACCGTTTATATAAAAATTCAGTTTGTCGTAATTTGTTTCAGATGACACTTTTCTAAAGAAACTGATCTTGCCGTCTTCAATATAATCGAATGACACAGCAAGAGTTGCATTTTCGCTGTTTTCAACATCACCTGATGATGCCGAATAATTTGCGTCATAAAAAACTTCACTGTCAATAACCCATTCCTTGTCCCCAGAAAACTCCCAGTTATTTGTCAAAAAGTCACCGGAACCAAAGTTTTCCGTAATGCCTACTACCTGGCTCAATTCATGCTCAACCCTTATTTCCGAATCTGAAACCACACTTAATTTAAGATCGACCTTGGATGAATTTATTATATCGTTCCCGTAACTGCATATAAAAGGAATCTCGATCTCTGTTCCGGGAGGTAAAGAATCTACTGTGACCGGATCAGAAACACCTACATCATAAGCTGTTTCCTGACTTAGCCCGGCTGTGAATCGCTTCAGGTCTGAATGACCGTTGTTTTGTACCAAAAAGATAATTTCCTGATCATCACCCTGAAGTACGGTTTCTGCATCGGTAATATGTGAAATACTTATATCGGGCGCATCAACCGTCAGATAGATATTCGATCTGTATGTCTTTTTTGCATAAGAGTCGGTCAATGTAACATCGAATTCTATTCTTTCCTGATCGGGGACTTGGCTGTCTATTAGAAAATTTACAGTGTTTTCTGAACGATAAACACTGTCAGGAGAAAGAATAATGCCGGTCAGATCATAATTATCATTCACCATTGTTATATACTTTGGATCGGCAGACACATGAACTTCTATACTGCTGCTTTCTTCCACGCCTATGTTTTTTATACTTATATCTGCAGAGGAGTTCTCACCATAATTTTTTGATGAAAATATATACTCATCAACTTTCAGATATGGTCCCTCCGGTATCATGACTGGTACTTCTATTTGACTTGGAGCCAAATTAAATCCCGAAACAGTAAGCAGGGCGTTCCCTTCAAAAAAATCGTGATCGATGGAAACCTGACCGTCAGAATCCGTGGTTGCAAAAAAGGACGATCCGTCCTGAAAAAGACTCACCGTAGCACCTTCTACAGGCAGCCCGTTGGAAACTATTCCGGTTGAATAGTTTTCGATAAAAACCACTTCATTTTCATTCTCTATAAGCTTGGGACTGTCTCTTCTTAACTGCAAAGCCGCATCCCCGAAAACTGTCCATGTTTCAACGGTAGCCTTTGTAGAAGGGTCTGTTGGAGCCTCTGAAAGCGTCAGTACTGCAGAATTAAGACATACAGATCCGAAAGTTATGCGTTGCTCACCGGTCGATGTACCGTAACCGGGACCTGCAGAATAATCGTATCCGCCGGTTAGAATATCACTAAAATAATCCTGTCCCCTCATCGGAGGCTGCCAGGGCTGATTGATAGTCGCAAACCACCCTGCTATTGCACCGCCGTTCTCTTTTTTTAGCCATGCTTCAGCAAAACAGTCGGATGAGCCGGAAAAATGCCCTGTAACGCATGCGACCGAAACTATGAAAGGAAGCCGGTCGCCATTGGACAGATAGTTAATATTTGAATTACTGAAACCGGGACCTCCCCACCCCTGGATATATCCGTGTCCCGTATAGTTTATTAGGGAAACTCCCTGATTTATATAATTTGATATTTGAGTGGCACCGGCACCCTCAGACTGATAAGCCGTGAAAACATCGGAATACGAAGAAGGTAGGAGCTTATAATCGTTTATTATTTCATTATGTGCTTCGTCGCTTTCTCCGTCATCACCTATTCCCGCACCTTCGTTTGAGGCTAAGGCCAGAGCTTTTGAATACCATTCTCCCTCAATTTCGGGATATAGTTCATATTTGATCCCCTTATTTATCTGATTTTCAAGCTGTTCTGCATTTTTTGCAGAAAATCTGCCGATTATCAGGTCCTGATATTCGTCATTGCCCGAAACATTACCCAGAACAGGATCTTTGGATCCCCCCAGATCTACTGAATATGCTGATCTTAAATTTTCCCAGTCACCCACAAGCTGAACAAAAAGCAGATCCGGATTATCATTATATGCGTCGCGAACTATATTCTCTGCATCCAAATCAGTTCCATTCGGCACTTCCATACTGCGCACTCTGTGGCCGGACTGTTTCTTCCAGTTGATATACGGAGTGACGGATCCAAGACCTCCATTCTCGGGAGTATATATCACAAGTATATCACCCTTGTCGCCCACGGTCAGTGATTTCGTATGATTATAATTGATATAAAAACTCCTGTAAACCGACTCCATTTCCCGGGCAATCGTTGCAGAATGATCACCGAGAGGATTTATAGGGACCCCCCCAACTTCTGTTACACTGATCAGCATCTTTTTGTGCACTCTCAGGATATTTTTTTCCGAGTTATATCTGAATGGATAAAAAATTATATTAACACCTCTGGTATTTCTAAAAATAAAAGGTTCGGTCAGCTCATAAAGATCCTTTGGATAAAACGAATCCTTAACAGATCCCGGTGCGATCTGATAAGGAATATCTGCTATATTCTGATCACGAGTAATTATACCTTTGGACGGCAAAAGAGGATGTTTTAGAGAAATATCAATATATTCTGAACTTATATTATCAACCTTAACATTTTTGTTATTGTTTAATTGAACTGAGGCTGTAATATACGGTATCTCTGCAAAACCCTTTTTATTGGTCCTGATACCCCCTTCATGATCTATTACTGAATATCTACTCCCGTCTATCTCCACGGTTCTAACATTGTATTCGGGAATGATAAGTTCTACATCGGATACGGTAGAACCTGAAGTGTTATAGCTTATATTAAAAATATCATATCCGGTGAGCGAAGATGAAACTGACATTATTGAGGCGATTAACAGAATATTTAAGATCTTCATGTTTGTTATACTCCTTTTTTGTTCAAATCTAACTTGTCAGATAAGATTTGTCAATGCTAAAGATCATCTGTTTGTGCAAATATTAGGATTATAAAATCCTTGACTTAAAAAGAGTATGCGTTTATATTTCAGCGTCAAACTAAAAACTATAAAGGAGATTGAAATGTCTGTCGAAC
>JAWOER010000123.1:0-3694 GCA_046482655.1 Candidatus Delongbacteria bacterium
CGTGGATGATAATTTCAAGGCTGAATATGTCAATATCAAGGACAAAGCCAAAGTCATTTCTCATTTGAAAAAAATTGCCAAAGATAGCAATGAGCTCATGATCATGACTTTACAAGGTATGTAATAAGATGCATAAATCAGACGGGAAGTTTTAAAAATTATAATATGGGGTATTCTGTTGCAGACGAGAATGTTTTTAAAAGATGCCGCCCGGAAATTCCGGTTATTGTATCTGGCCCGGTAGGATGGAATTCCCACAGAGCAGATGAATGGGTGGAAATTAAAAGTGCCGAAAAACTGCTTGAGCTTTATACAATAATAGGTGGGCAATTCAGAAGCTACTTGGAATCTTCGGATCTTATTTTGTGAGTATGATCCTTTTGGTAAGGGATGTATTGCCGAATTTTAATACAGAGTAATATATACCGCTTGGAAGATTATCAGCTTTAAATTTATAGCTGTGCTCTCCTTTAGACAGTATGTCACGCTCTATATATTCAACTAACCGTCCTTTAGCATCAAATATCACAAGCTCTGTTTTATACTGTTTATCCAATCTGAATTTGATATTCGTAACGGGATTGAACGGATTTGGGTAAGCAGAGTAACTCCGGGTAAAATCATTTCTGTTCACAGAAGTTGTATTGAATTTATCCGGGATGGTAATCAGATCGATCCACACTCTGTCCTGATTATAAAGCGGATCGTAAGGGCTTTTCTCGTATTCCCATTTGAGTGTTCGCTTTCCGCCTCTTAATGTGTAGGAAACTATCCGCCATTCATTTTCCCCTGACCACATGTAGGGTGATTCTGAGCTGTTCATGTTCAGATCATCAATATAAAAATTCAGTTTATTATAGTAATCTCTCGTGGAAGTTTTATAGGCGAACATTACTATCCCTGATTTTTCAAGATCCAGTTCAAGGCTTAACGCACTTTTTTGACCTGGTGCAATCTCACCGGATCTTAGCGATCTTGAATTGAAATAAGATTCTTTATCGGTCACGGTCCACGGAGCAGATTCCTGATTTATCCAGTCAAATTCTGAACCTGCAAGTTCATCTCTCTCGAAGTCTTCATAAAGTTCGGAAGGATTTATTATCAATATCCGGGATTGAACATATATTTCTTCGCCGGGAATTTTTGCTCTGACAGTCAATGTTGAGAAACCTTCGATTATTCCCGGATCAAGGATAAGATCATTACCTGTTATCTCATAATCCACAGCATCGGGATTTGTTGAATTTATAACTTTCAGTTCTATGTCAGACCTTTTCGTATTAAAGAACTGTTCAAGATTAATTTTAAATTCACTTTTGGTTAAAAGAAAAATATCTTTCTCTTTCTTTAATGTCAGATCATAAAAAGAAGCGAGTGCTCTTTTAAACATCAGATCAAGTTCTTCTACAGTTGTGTCATCATTCAACAGCCCTGTTATTTTACTGTCCTTTCCAATAAAAACGAAGTTGTGATAGAAATGTTTTTTATACATGTGTCCCAATTCTTCGTTTATTGCGAGTCCAAAATCTATATAGTTGACCTTTTTAAAATCGAGCAGACCCTGGTAGGTATAAATATTTCTTGCGGAGCCTACTACATAAAATTTGTTTTTATCATTTTGTCTGCTCATCGCATTTTTTAAAGTTTCAGCCTCCGGCTGATACACAGCGACACCTCAGCTGTAACAAGCATCAAAAAGATACAGTACCACGGCACGGTCACGATCAGTTATATTTGAAATTTTCTGTTCAGAATAGTAGATATTATCTTTGTCGTCCCATACGGCATCCCGAAAAGAAATATCGCTGATTTTTACAGGAGCAATAAAATCTGTTCCCATCAAAGCTGCCGATATTAATATTACTGAAAAAAATTTCATACTCAACTCCTTTTTCTCAATTCTAATGAACTTACTCATACAATTATATGGTATGTTTACTAATATCAGTATGAAATAAATCATAGATGAGACAATTATTTTTGTTACAAACTATTTGCGTTTAATGCAAAAAATTCATAATTTATGCTGCTGATATGTATGCATGTAAATTTAAACAGGATATGGGAGGAAAAAATGAGCAGAGTGGCTATAATAATGGGCAGCAAGAGTGATATGGAATGCATGAAGAATTGTGAAGAGTATCTTTCTTACTTTAACATTGAATATGATGTCAATGTCCTGTCTGCACACAGAAATCCAAAAGAAGTTTCAGAATTTTCACAAAATGCAGAATCCAAGGGGATAAAAGTTATTATAGCAGCAGCCGGTATGGCAGCTCACCTGGGAGGTGTGGTCGCCGCCCATACAACCCTTCCGGTTCTGGGTGTTCCTATGAAAGGCGGGATGATGGATGGCCTGGACGCACTTCTTTCAATGGTGCAAATGCCTGCCGGTGTTCCAGTACCGACACTCGCGGCGGGAAATGCGGGAGCGAGAAATGCAGCCATCACTGCAGCTCAGATTTTGGCACTGAATGACAGTATGATTAAGGAGAAACTGATTGAATTTAAAAAGAACGGATGCAAGATATAAAAGAACTGTTGTAATAATACCCACATACAATGAGAGGGAAAATGTTTCTAAAATGATAGATCGTGTTTCAGATCTGCCTGAGTCTCCCGACATTCTGATCGTTGATGATAATTCCCCCGACGGAACAGGAACAGTTGTAAAAAATATTTCTGAAAAGAAAAAGAATGTGCATCTGATAAGCAGGAAAGGAAAATTGGGGCTTGGAACGGCCTATATTGAGGGTTTTAAACTCGCTCTTTCCAAAAATTATGACTATATAATTGAAATGGATTGTGATTTTTCCCACGATCCTAAAGACATATCGATTCTATTAAAAGAAATTGAAAATTATGATCTGGTAATAGGTTCAAGATATATTCAGGGCGTAAATGTTGTAAATTGGCCGCTAAAAAGATTATTATTAAGTATTGGGGCGTCATTTTATACCAGGATCATAACAGGAATGCCTTTAAGAGACGCAACTTCAGGTTTTAAATGCTTTAGAAGAAATGTGCTTGAATCGATAGACCTGAGCCGGATCAGATCGAACGGTTATTCATTCCAGATAGAGATGCATTTTAACGCCTGGAAAAAGAATTTCAGGATAAAGGAAATACCCATAATTTTTACAGACAGGATCGACGGCAAATCCAAGATGGGCAGGGAGATAGTTAGAGAAGCTGTATATATGGTGTGGAAACTGAGATTTCCCTCCCTGTTCAGGACCAAAAAACAAAAACAGGCAGATTAAATGGATCTATCCGTTATAATTGTAAATTATAATGTAAAATATTTTCTTGAAAATACAATAAGATCTGTCAAAGAGTCAGTAAAAGATCTGTCATATGAAATAATTGTCATCGATAACGCCTCAAAAGACGGAAGTAAAGAATATATATGTTCTAAATGTTCAGATATTACATACATATATAACGAGTCGAACAGGGGGTTTGCAAGAGCGAATAATCAGGGTTTGAAAATTGCAAAAGGGAAGTACATTCTCATATTGAATCCTGATACCATAGTGCAAGAAATGTCGATAAATCGTTTGATCAACTATTTGAAAGAGCATCCCGAAACAGGTCTTGCAACATGCAAGATAATAGGGCCCGAAGGGACTTTGGACCCCTCCTGTCACAGATCTTTTCCTACTATATGGAACTCGTTTTGTCATTTATCCGG
>JAWOER010000041.1:0-4921 GCA_046482655.1 Candidatus Delongbacteria bacterium
CAGATAATATCGAGACATTCAGTTACGACATTATAACTCAGGTCAACGATTTTACAAAAGAATATTTTTTTATTGATATTGAAAAAGAAATTGAGAATATGAAACTTCCCGAGATCAAGAATTTTATATATGAATTCCTAAACAGACCTATCAGGGTATGCGGGATGATACAAAACACCGGAGAACCCGGAGGAGGTCCTTTTTTTGTTAAAGATGAAAAGGGAATTTCTCTACAGATCGTGGAATCATCCCAGATCGATATGAGCGATCCGGTAAAAAAGGCTATCTTCGATAGTTCAACCCATTTTAATCCTGTAAATATCGTATGCACACTAAAAGATCGTGAAGGGAAAAAAATTGACCTGAAAAATTTCGTGGATCATGAAGCTTATTTTATTGCAGATAAAACATATAACGGCAAAAAGATAAAAGCTCTTGAACTTCCCGGTCTGTGGAACGGTGCAATGGCAAAATGGCTTACTGTATTCGTTGAAGTTCCTATTTCAACTTTCTGTCCCGCAAAAACCGTGAATGATCTGCTAAAGAAAGAAAGATTCATAAAAGAATCAAATGAGGCCTAATAATGCTTAGCCGCAACACTAAATATCTCGCAATAATTTTAATATTTTTTGTCTTTTCAAAGTTATCAGCTGTTGTCTTTTATTCAAATCCGGATGACCAGTCCAAATATGTGAACAGCGGACTTTATCCCGAAAACAGGTTTACAAAAAAGGTTCCTTTAAATACCAACTGGCAATTCAGGATTGAGGGCGAGGAAGAGTGGAAAGATATTTACATCCCCTCCGCCTATGACGATCTTAATACAGAAAAAAAAGTTTTTTTTAAGACCAATTTCTTTCTTGGAGGCAAAAAATCATCGGACAGGAATTACAAACTGGTATTTTACGGGATAAACTATAAATGCAATGTTAAAGTGAACGATATATTTATAGAAAATCATTCTTCACTCAATTCCTTTGAAATAGATCTTGATAAAAATCATTTAAATTTCTCTTCGACGAATACTCTCCTTATAGAAGTCCACAACAAACTCACAGACAATACAATCCCATCAAAGATGCAGGTGGACGGCTGGAGAAATTACGGCGGTATTTTCAGAGATGTTTATCTGGTTATCACTTCTCAACTTTATATTTCGGACGCGGCTATTAATTATTATTTTGATAAAGATTATTCAAGCGTAAATGCCGAAATTCATGCAATTGTCAACGATAATAATTATATCAATGTCAGCGATGAAGATTCTGTCCATTATAAAAACGATATTTATTCTTATTTCGAGATCCGGGACCTTAAAACAAATAATCTCCTTCTCCGTTCCGGTAAAAAGGACATGAGTATTAAAAGATTTGATAACGGCGAGGTCAAATTCAACTTTGAAATGAAAGAACCCAAACTGTGGTCGCCAGATGAGCCGAACCTCTATATGTGCTCAGTTTATCTTGGAAAGATCAATGAAATAGGCAAGGAAACCAATTTTAACCGGTTTGACTTAAATTTCGGGTTCAAGGATCTTAAGATAACAGACAATAATTTTGTACTCAATGGTCAGGAATTCAGGATCAAAGGTGTTTCAAGGTATGAAGATGTAAAGAATATGGGCAATGCCATCACATATACAAAGATGAAGAACGAGATAGAGAGAATAAAAAATATAGGTGCGAACACTTTGTATTGTAACGGTTACGCCCCGCATCCCTATATAATGGATCTGTGCGACAAATACGGCATCTTTGTTCTTACCGAGATCCCCATAAATTCTGCTACCGCTTCTTATTTGAGGAATGAGAATTTTATTGATCAGGCATTGAATGTTTTAAGCAGCACACTAAAAAGAGATATTAATCACGCCTGCCTTTTTGGAGTAGGTTTAGGATTCGGTTATGATGTCTATGATCTGCAGGCTGTAGATTTCATTAAAGATCTGTCAGACAGATCAAAAGAGATAAATGAGGAGCTTTTTACATTCATTACCTCGGAATATACTGATTATGAAGAGTATTATAAAATTACGGATTTTAATATTATCAACCTGAACAATTACCTGCCGGAAGATGATATAAAAGAAATTGTTTCTAAGATAGGCAAAAAAGCTGAGGACAGAACTCTTGTTGTGAACAACAGACTGAGCAGAGTTTACCCCAAAAACCAGAACGGATGGGCCGATCCCTACAGTGAACCTGCCCAGGCAAAAAAACTTTTGAATGCATACAATCTTGTTGCCGCCGAGGAGAGTATTCCCGGCATGATCGTTGATTCGTTCAGAGACAGGAGAAGCGATGTTACACTTCTTACAAACCAGCCCGGTGATGACCTCAGGATCCTAAGAAACGGTTTGATAGATTATGAGGGTAACGAAAGATTGTCTTTCAGAGTACTCGACGCCCTGTACAAAGAAAGGTCGGTACCTGCCCTTGCTCAGGGTGAATATGAAAAACCCGAGATCAATATATATTTTATTCTGGGTCTTGCTCTTACGCTCATCTATCTATACATGACCAAAAGAGAACATTATCTTTTAATAAACAGTGTAAGGAATTTAAAAAACCCCGATGCTTTTTTTATCGATATCAGGGACAGAAGGACAACCCAGTTCCTGCAATCTCTGTTTATCGGTGTTTTGTCAACATACGGAATATCAGCAATTTTTTCTACAATTTTCTATTCATACAGACAGGATGAGAAATTCGATTTCTATGTCTCAAATTTTATTAGTAATGACACATTAAAAAAATTCCTTACATTCAGTTCCTGGGAACCCCTGCTCTTTATTATTTCTTTTATGATAATTCTTTTTGCCGTCTTTTTTCTTATAGCAGTTTTCATCAAGCTGCTTTCACTTTTCTTTAATACAAGATATTCGCTTTCCATAGCTCTATCCATGGTTTTATGGAATTCTATAGTATTTTTGCCCTTCGTGCCGATATCTGCTGTTTTCTTAAGACTCTTTACCCCTTTGGTGGCCAAAACGGTGCTGGTTCTGCTGGTACTTTGTTCTTCATGGTTTTTTATCAGACTATTTCTTATTATGGCTGTGTCATTAAAGACATCTATTCGAAAAGTTATTTGGTTAAACTTCCTTATATTATTAACCGCATCTTTACTTTTTGTTTATTTCTGTGACATAAACATAGAAAAGTTTAGATATTTTTTCTATATCACTGATATTTTATAAGTATTGCTCATCTTCGAAGTACCATTCGTTATAATGTTCTATTGATTTTATTGCAGTCGCCGCATCACCGCAGGCCGTAACTATCTGCCTCTGCTTTTTGGTTATTATGTCCCCCGCAGCAAAAATTCCGGGTATATTGGTTCTCATTTCCTGATCGGTAATAATATAACCGCTCTGATCCTTTGTAATAATACCGGGAACAAACTCTATGCCGGGAATATAGCCCACAAATATAAAGATCCCCTCCGCTTTAAAATCTGAAATTTCTGATGTTTTAAGGTTCTTAATTTTTATATTCTGAACAGTCGGGTTTCCTTCTATAGTTTCGACAACGCTGTCCCATATAAAATCTATCTTTGAATTCTTAAAAGCTTTTTCCTGAATTATCTTTGTTGCCCGAAGTTTGTCGCGTCTGTGAACTATGGTCACTTTTGAAGCAAATTTTGTAAGAAACAGCGATTCTTCGACCGCAGAGTCTCCGCCGCCTACGACTACAATATTCTTGTCTCTAAAAAAAGCACCGTCGCAGGTAGCACAATAGGAAACTCCCTTTCCTATATGTTCCTCTTCACCGGGACATCCCAGCCTTCTGGGATTCGATCCTGTCGCTATCAGAACGGATTTTGCGGTGTACTCCTCTGCATCTGTGCGGATACTATGGCCTTTTGTACCGGCACCGACCTCAATAGACAGTACTTCTTCACTTTTAATTTCGAGTCCAAAATCCCTGGCCTGTTTTTCCATATTCACGATTAACTCCGGCCCGCTTATGTTTGGAGTGCCCGGATAATTTTCCACTTCTGCAGTTATCGATACATTTCCTCCCGGCATCATCTTCTCCAGCATTATCACATCCATTTTTGCCCTTGCTGCGTACATCCCTGCCGTAAGTCCTGCGGGACCTCCCCCGATTATAATCAGATCTTTCATGCTGTCTCCTTAATTCTAAATTTTACTACTTAGTGATTGTTATAAATAAATATAATGATCCTCTTTTGTATTGTCAAACATTTTCTTCGTCTTTATCATCATTTATCAGAACCGGTTTCTGTACGCCTGATAACAAATTTGCGTCTCCAGGTTCACTCAGAGCTTCGACACCCCTCAGTTTGCGCTGAATAGCCCTTGTTCTTGTTCCCATCACATCATCTATCTGACTTAATCCTGTCTGGATATTTTTTTGGGCTTTCTGCAACATATCGCCGAATTTTGCAAATTCGGATTTGACTGCACCGAGCGTCTGCCATACTTCGCTCGATCTTTTTTCTATGGCAAGGGTCTTAAACCCCATCTGAAGACTGTTTAAAAGAGCGGCCAGAGTTGATGGACCGGTCACAATGATCTTAAAATTACGCTGAAGAGATTCAAGCAATGAAGCTTTTCTTACCACTTCGGCATAAATCCCCTCAAAAGGCAAAAACATTATGCCAAAATCTGTTGTATTGGGCGGATCAATATATTTCTCACTGATATCCTTAGCCATCTTCTTAACGGCGTTATCAAGCTCTTTCTGAGCTGAAGTGATCATGGTAGTGTCACCGGATTCATAGGCAGTGATAAGCACTTCATACCTCTCTCTGGGAAATTTGGCATCAACAGGGAGCCATACGCATGAACCGGAATCATCTTTGCCCGGTAGCTTAATTGCAAATTCCACCAGGTCAGAACTACTCTTCTTTGTTTTAACATTGGCTTCATACTGATCGGGAGCAAGAATCTGCTCCA
>JAWOER010000075.1:0-2733 GCA_046482655.1 Candidatus Delongbacteria bacterium
CCCGAAGAGATAATAGATTTTATCCGAACTCATCACGGCAACTCAAAAATGGAATATTTTTATAACAAAGCAGTAAAACTTGCGAAAGGCACAGATGAAAAAGTTACCGAATCAATATACAGATACCCCGGTCCGAAACCGCATTCAAAAGAAACAGCCATCGTAATGATATCTGATATTGTAGAAGCAAAGTGCCGTACGGAATCCGAAGCTAATGTGGACAGGTTCAGGCAAATAATAAACGAGACCATTCTCGAAAAACTTCAATCCGGCGAGCTGGATGAATGTGATATAAAAATAAACGATCTGAGCAAGATCCGCGAAGCTATGCTTCCGGTAATAACAGGAATGTACCATCAAAGAATAAAATATCCCGACAAAAATCAAGAAACAGAAAATACAGATAACAATGAAAAAAAATAATATAATCGTAGAAAATCATTCTGACACCAGAGTAGTTTTAAAAGATATTGTGAGAGCTGTTGAATTCTACTCAAAGATGGAAAGAATAGATATTCTGTCTCTAAACATTTCCTTTGTAGGTAGAGACCAGATGAAAGAAATGAATTATAAATACTTAAACCATGCAGGCGGAACAGATATAATCACTTTTGACTACTCTGCAGACACCGAAAGTTCAGGCGAGAAGATCGATGCCGAGATCATAATATCTCCCAATCAGGCCAAAATAAATGCAAAAAAATACAATGTTACCATAAAGAACGAATTACACCGACTCGTATTCCACGGACTGCTGCATCTGTCCGGATATGACGATCAAAGCACAAAAGATAAGAAAATGATGAGATCGAAAGAGGATGAAATGATGAATCTCTGGGATCAGTATAATTTTTAGCTTTTTAAAGAACAAAGGAGCAATCAATGGATAATTCGCTTTCGGATATTCCCCCGGATAGCTACAAAATTTTTATTGAGCTGGCCATTTTCGGTCTGCTTTTCTGCACAAGTATTTTCTTTTCCGCATCTGAAACAGCTGTTGTGAGTCTTAGTTCGAATGATATTTCAGATCTTGAAAAAGGAAAAGGAGGAAAATATAAAAAACTGTCCGGCATGATCTCAAAAAGGTCCGAACTGCTGCTCGTTACTCTGCTTTTGGGGAACAATCTTGCAAATGTCGGGATCGCGACTCTGGCCGCACTTATAACAAGAGACCTTTTTGCGGGCACGGCTTACGGCACTGCCGCAATGATAATTGATGTTTTCGTTGTTGGTTTCGTTCTGCTTTTTGTGGGAGAAATAATTCCCAAATCATATGCGATCAGAAACAAGCTGAATTTTATAAAAAGATTTTCAACTCTAATGATACTTTCTTCATATATCCTTTACCCGCTTGCATTTCTGATCGAAAAATTTGTGATGATATTTATGGGTAATTTAAAAAATTCCGACGGTTTTTCTGAATTCACGAGAAGAGATATTGAAAATCTGATGGAAGTAGGGGGAGAAGACGGTGCACTGGAAGAAGACGAAAAGAACATGATAAATTCAATTTTTGAATTTGGAGAAAAAACCGCAAAAGAAATAATGGTCCCAAGAGTGGACATGATGACCATTCCCGAAAATATAAATTCAGATGAATTATTTGAGTTCATAAATACTAACAACTTCTCCAGGATACCGGTATATAAAGAAAATATCGATAATATCGTGGGTATCCTTTATATAAAAGATTTGCTCCAGAACAACCGCTCTATTAATAAAGATCTGGATATTTTAAAAATTCTGAGGCCTGTTACATTCATACCGGAGTCAAAAGATATCGCCAATCTCTTAAAGCTTTTCCAAAAAGAGAAAACACATATTGCAATAGTTGTCGATGAATACGGCGGAACTTCGGGAATGATCACCTTAGAAGACATTATAGAAGAGATCGTCGGAGAGATCCAGGATGAATTTGACGAAGAAGAAAGACTTTTTAAGAAAATAAATGAGAATTGCTTTGAATTTGATGCAAAGATCCCGATCGACGATCTTAACGATATAATGGAGCTTGATCTGCCCGAGGACGAAGATTACGAAAGTCTGGGCGGCTATCTTTACGAACTGTTCGGAGAAGTGCCCGAAACAGGAGATAAAAAGAATCTGAATTCATTCAGATTCACCATCCTTTCAGTTCATAAACAGAGGATCGGATGGGTCAGAATAGAAAAAAGCACAAAACAAAATGAAGAATTTCAAGAACAGGAGAATTAATGAAAATTGATGCAACAACCGAAAAGGGCTTTAAAAGGATCGTGAACTTTGAACTGGAAGAGTCGGAACTGGACAAGCATAGAAAGTCCGCTTTTAACAAGATCAGAAAAACTGCAAAAATTGACGGATTCAGACCCGGCAAGGCACCTGAGTCTTTAATAAAAAAAAGATATGGTGCGAGCATAGAGAGTGATGCTCTCACAGAAGCAGCAAATGGTCTTATCAGAGAATATTTAGTAGAGAATAAGATATATCCTCTTTCAGAACCGGTGATCAACAGCGTGAACAACGAGGGCGATATATTAAAATTGAATGTGAGTTTTGAAATATATCCCGAATTCGAACTCGGAGATTTTACAGGCCTGACGGTGGAAAAGGAAAAATTCACGATAACAGATAAAGATATAGAAGAAGAAATAGCGCAGCTTCTGGAAAAGCACTCTTCTTCAAAAGAAGTTTCGGAACCTGTTTCGGACGGACATATAGTCGAAGTTTCCATCAAACAGGCCGGGCTGGAGG
>JAWOER010000170.1:0-10135 GCA_046482655.1 Candidatus Delongbacteria bacterium
CGTGACAGTTATGACCGCCGTTCCCTCCAAAAAAGGTTCTATCGGGACCACAGCGTATCCAAACCTGTCCGCCCGGGCTGCTCCGTGCAATGCTCCGGAAGAACTGTCGGCAACGGCTACATACGAACCCTCAAGAGCCTGAACGGTAAATGTGTCTGCTCCAGGAGAAATAAAGGGATCATGACTGACCGTATTTTCACCGGGGATACCGAAATATGTCATAAGCGAAGGATCTCCGAAGAGATGATAAGCGGACCAGTAGGGACTTACCATGGATCCGCCGTATTGTTCCACGGCAAGAAGACCGGCGAACCTGACAGCCGACTGCGTGGGATAATCCATCATCATCGCACCGTCATACATTCCCTGTTCGTTCTGACTGAGCGGCGGTTCCGTATTGTTTATTACGCTTGTTGTTCCCACTCCCATTGCCAGGTCTTCGTTCCAGTATGTGGACATGGAAGCACCTATAAATCCGATACCACCTTTATCTGCAGCATTCAGCCATGCTTCACCAAAGCACTCCTGATATCCGAACGAGCCGGTCAGACAGCAGTTTCCGACTACAAGGGGATATTTTCCTGTATTTTCCAGTGAATTAATGTCAAAAATATCGAAATTCGGATCACTGAAGGCCGTGGGCGACCCGTGTGCAGTGTAATTATAAAAAGCTACACCGCTTGAAGTATTACTTATAATATCAGCATCCACCGAGGAGTTTGTTGTCTCGGGATAGTAGTATGGTAAACCGGTAATAGCTGCATAAGAACCGTCCAGCGGTATCTGGTACTGATCGTTAAAATAGTGGTCCATTCCGTAGTGGATCTGAGGATTGCCGTGAGAATCTGCATAACTCCCGTCAACACCGGCTACCCCCATCACTTTTGACAGATAACTAAGATCGGCACCCGAATCGAATTGCCCTCTTTCATACCACAGTGTTTTATCTATTTGGGCATCAAGCTCGGTAAGATCGTTTACAGAGAATCTTCCCACATGTATCGAAGGTATCCTGTTTGATTCTGAAGTTTCGCCGATCACTCCATAGATAAGATCGGACACACTTACATTACCGGTCGAACCCAGAGCAGGGTTTTGTTCTGTTGGAACATAATAGGTGCCGGATACATCCCCGATTATTAGAAGGAAGGAGGGTTTAGGTTCAAGAATATTATAGTTATTCTCCACCCAGCTGTCTACATCGTTGACCGAAGCTGTTGAGGGGAAAAAACCCGTTGTCACATTAAATCCCTTTTGTATCTTCCAGTCTGTAAATTCCTGAAGCTTTTCATTATTTTCCAGCACTTCGTTCGCAGCAATAAGGTATGTGACAGGATAGACCGTTATGTCCTGTTTTGAGTCTAAAGGGGTATAATTCAAGCATTTTTTTAGGTGGCCTTCAAAATATGGTGAAAACTGTTCCGTTCTTGTTTTTTCCCAATTAATATCACCGCCGGAATATTCTACTCTTATTTTCAGATCGCTGACCACTTTAATTGAATTATTGACCGGATCGTAACTGACAGGTTCGATCTCCAGGACACCTATTGAAACGCCACGGACATTTCCACTTTTTTTTACCGAAACAAGTGTGTTTTGCTTATAACCGGGTTCTTCATATTCATTTTCATTGATAACAAATTTTCTCATTTCGGGAGATGTGGACTTCGAATAGCTTGGTTGAGAAGGAATTATTCTGTTTTTTATACCGAGTTCATCAAGAAAATATTCTTTTTCTGTTCTGGAAACGATCTTGATAACAGGTGTTGAAGAACCCGGAAATTGTAAAAGCTCGCGAAAGACCGGCAGTTGGGGCGTACCGACCCTGTGCGAATTCTTAGAACCTTCAAAATCAAGTTCGATAAATTCGCCGGTCTCAGTTTTAATTTCTGATACCGATAATTTTCCTATAACGAATTCCGCTTCAAAATGACCGGATGAAATATCCAGCATTCTGCCTCCCGTCATCTGTCCGTTATTTAAATCAATTTTTTCTGCACCGTAGCATATAACGGCCGACAGTATTGCGTGTAAAAATATATGTTTCATTAAAGAACCTCCGTCCTCGTTCTAAATTTTCTATCTAAATATAATTAGAGGAAATATAAAAAACAATGCTAATGTTCATAAAATTTAAAACAAAGCAGTGATTTTCAATCTTGACATTTTGTACAGGCGACCTTATATTTAGCATTCCGAAATAAACGGAACATGCTAATTGAGAATTAAAATAGAAGAAATAAAAGAAGGTCACAATCCTGTAAACTTTCCCGCAGAAGATATTATCGGCGGAAAGATGCACGGATACAAGATAACAGGCTCTGATGACCTTGACCTTGATGCAGAGAGAAGCGGACTCTACATTCACATTACGGGGTCCCACTCTGTTGAGTTTGAAGCTCTGTGTGACAGATGTGCAGAAAGCTACAAAACCACACAGTTCATTAAAATAGATTATATGTTCCATATTGGAAAGCTGAGAACCGACACTGAGGATATTATCGATATCGATCCTTCTGAAAATGAGGGATATCTGGATCTCAGTAATTACTACGCCGAAGCTTTTTTCATTTCTCAGCCAATGAAACACCTGTGCTCTGATGACTGCAAAGGTCTCTGTCAGAGGTGCGGCGCAAATCTAAACAACGGAAGCTGCGGCTGTAAATCAGAAAGATCAATAGATCCAAGATGGAATAAACTTCAGGATATTCTTGACAAAAACAACTAGTAACTGCTCCTGATTATTTATTAGGGTACAAATTAACAAACATGGAGAAACTTGATGCCGGTACCAAAGAGAAAAACCTCGAAGCCAAAGGCTAAATCGAGAAAGAATCACTGGAAATTGGAAGCTAAAAGCATTTCCAAATGTCCAAATTGTTCGGCTCCTAAGCTGTCTCACAGAGTATGTCCCACTTGCGGATATTACAAAGGAAAAGCTGTGACCAGTGTAAAAGCCCATTAAGCAAAACTTAGCCGTGATCTTTTCAAAGATCACGGCTTTTTTATTTTTACGGTCCAAAAATGAGAATAGCTGTAGACATAATGGGCGGCGAAAAGGCACCCCGAGAAATTTTAAAAGGTGTTTCTGCATTCAGTAACGCACACCCCGAAATAAAGATATTACTCTGCGTTTCAGAAAATACAAATTTTATTTCCGATATTTTACGCGATAATAAAAATATGGAAGGTCTTTTTTACTCTGACCGTATAGAAATGGAAGATCTACCTTATACCGCAAAAAAAGACAAACCCGATAACACTATTTCGGGTGCAATAAAAGCTGTAGAAAATAATGATGCTGATTGTGCATTTTCATGCGGTAATTCCGGAGCACTTATACTGAGCGCCTCCGACATTTTGGGCTTAAGATCAGACCATACCGTCCCTGCACTCCTATCTTTTATACCGATGTACAGGAGAATACCTCTGGCAGTTTTCGATGTCGGAGCAATGGGTAACAGAAACTTTAATTCAGATATTTACTATGCACATCTTCCCGAAACAATTAATATTTACAGTAAATTATTCGATATCCCGGATCCGCGGATCGGTCTGCTCAATATCGGCAAAGAAAGCTGGAAGGGGACTCACGAACACAAAAAGATTTATGATCTTCTAAAATGCAGTGAATACAACTTTACAGGCAATCTGGAGGGCGATGAAATCCTTTCTTCAGATACCCATATACTCATTTGTGACGGTTTTTGCGGAAACATTGTATTAAAACTCCTTGAATCTTTCAACTTCATGCTTGGAAATATGCCCGATAATATTTACAATAATATAGATTGTGAAAACGAATATAATTTCTTAAATTTTTTACTGACTGAGTTCAGTTATGAAACAGTGGGAGCGGCAGTGATCCTGGGTATTAACGGCAAAGTTGCTTTAGGTCACGGAAAATCCTCCGCAAAAGCAGTGAAATCCGGATTAGAGTTATGCTTGAGATATTGTAAAATTTAAAAACCACAGGTGAGAATAATGAAAAAAAAACCTATACTGAAAATAGCAGGAACGGGACATTTTCTGCCCGATACTGTTCTTACCAACAAAGACCTTGAAAAAATAATGGATACGACTGATGAATGGATCACCCAGCGTGTGGGAATAAAGGAAAGGAGGATTATCGGTGAAGCTGACCTTTCTACATCCGATATGGCGACCGCCGCGGCAAAAAAGGCTCTCGAGGATGCCGGGGTTTCTTCTAAAGATATTGATTGTATTATTGTTGCCACAATAAGCCCTGATATGCAGTTCCCTTCTACGGCGATCTTTGTTCAGAAAAATATTGGAGCGGAAAATGCGGCTGCATTCGATGTTTCTGCCGCCTGTACGGGCTGGATATATGCCATGACTGTGGCAGAAGGATATATAGCAGCGGGAAAATTTAAAAATATTCTTGTTATCGGTGTGGAATTTTTGACTTCACTTGCAGACATCAACGACAGATCAACTTATGTTCTTTTTGGAGATGCCGCGGGAGCCGCTGTCGTGCAGCCTGCAGATGCAGAGAACGGAATGATCGGTTCCTATATTAAAAGTAACGGAGAACTTGCGGATCTGCTGTGGTCTTATGGAGGCGGAACACTGCTCAATAAAAAAGTTTCTGATCAGGAAAAAATGACAGATAAAGACGGTTTGGATAAGAGATCAATGATCCGAATGCAGGGCAACAAGGTGTATAAGTATGCTGTCAGAGCAATGATAGAATCTGCAGAAGAAGCTATGCGTGATGCAGGAATAACCGAAGACGATCTGACTTTTCTGATACCGCATCAGGCAAATTTGAGGATCATTGACGCTATTGCCAAAAGGGTCAATATGCCCGATGAAAAAGTTATGAGAAACATAGAAAAACTCGGTAACACTTCGTCCGCATCAATACCCGTAGCTTTAGATCAGGCTATCAAACAGGGAAGGATCAAAAAGGGCGATGTTGTCCTTACGGCAGCTTTCGGCGGCGGATTTACCTGGGGCGGACTCGTAATAAAAATCTAAAAAGTGGAGAGCTTATGTCTAAAATTGCTTTCATTTTTCCGGGCCAGGCTTCACAGTATGTCGGTATGGGAAAAGATCTTTACGAAAGTTCAGAGCATGCGAAGAAACTGTATGACCGTGCGAACGAAATTTTGGGATTCGACATAAAGAAGGTTTCCTTTGAAGGTCCCCTGGAAAAACTCAAACAAACTAAAATAACTCAACCCGCAATATTTATCCTGTCTGTAATTATAAACGATCTGCTTAAGCAAAAGGGCATAGAGCCGGTAATCACTGCAGGCCACAGTCTCGGAGAATACTCAGCTCTCGTTTGTGCAGGGGCACTTAGTTTCGAAGATGCAATAAAAGTAGTCGCACTCAGAGGTTCAGAAATGCAGAAAGCGTGTGAGAACAACGCGGGGACCATGGCGGCAGTAGTCGGTCTTCCCGATGATGAACTGATATTTGATATTTGCAGAGAAGCTTCTTCATCGGGAACAGTTCAGCCTGCAAACTTCAACTCACCCGGACAAATAGTGATCTCGGGTTCGCTGGAAGGAGTAAGATCGGGAATGCAGATCGCAAAATCAAAAGGAGCCAAAATAGTAAAAGAACTGGTTGTCAGTGGGGCTTTTCATTCACCTTTAATGAATTCTGCAATTCAGCCTCTTTCCGATAAACTGTCGGAGGTGACCTTTTCTGCACCGTTTATACCTGTCGTTCCAAATGTGACCGCAAAACCTACTTCAAATACAGAGGATCTGAAAAAACTCCTTACCGATCAGGTCACTTCACCGGTTCTGTGGAGCAGAACGGTCAAAATCATGATAGATGAAGGAACGGATACTTTTATAGAAGCGGGACCGGGAAATGTACTTAAAGGACTCGGCAGAAGAATATCCAGAGAGGTCAATTTTACAGGCGTTCAAACGCTTGAAGAATTAAATAATTTATCCGTATAGGAGGCAGTATGTTAAAAGATAAAGTGGCCATCATTACAGGATCTGCAAGAGGAATAGGCAGAGCAATAGCAGAAAAATATGCGGCTAAGGGAGCATCTGTCGTCATTTCTGATATTCTTCAGGATAAGGCTGATGAGACGGCAGTGGAAATAGCCGAAGAATTCAAAACCCGGACTCTTGCGGTCAAAACGGATGTATCGGTATATAAACAGGTTGAAGACCTGATAAAACAAACAACGGAAAAATTTGGCAAAATAGATATTATTGTTAACAACGCTGGTATAACAAAGGACAATCTGATAATGAGAATGTCTGAAGATGAGTGGGATATGGTCATAGATGTTAATATGAAAGGGGTTTTTAACTGCACAAAAGCAGTTACCAGACCCATGATGAAACAGAGAAGCGGAAGAATCATCAATATTACATCGGTTGTCGGGGAGATGGGTAATCCGGGACAGATCAACTATTCTGCATCAAAAGCAGGTGTTATTGCTATGACCAAAACCACTGCAAAAGAATTGGGCTCCAGAGGTATAAGAGTAAATGCCATTGCTCCCGGATTCATAGTGTCGGAAATGACAGACAGACTTTCTGATCAGGCAAAAGAAAGCCTGACAAAACTTATACCTGTCGGCAGTCTCGGACATCCCGGTGATGTGGCTGATGCGGCGGTGTTCCTTGCCTCTGACATGTCTGACTATATTACCGGGCAGGTAATAAATGTTGACGGCGGCATGGTCATGCAGGGTTAAGCCAACATTAGGTATAAATGTGCCTGTATATATTCAAATCAGTAACTTTATTATTAAAATACTTTATATTTCTATCCTGATCCTTGCATCCACAGCGACGAGGTTTTTTTGGTTCCCGAGAAGTGGATTGATATCCATTTCCATGATCTCGGGAGCTGCCTGAGTGAGACTTGAGAGCCTTGCGATTATCTCAGCGAATTTCTTCTCATCGATGCCTTTCTGACCTCTGACGCCCTTAATGATCTTGTAGCTTTTGAGCGATCTGATCATTTCAAGTGCTTTATCTTTTCCGAACGGAGCAAGGTTTGAAGCTGTATCCTTGAATACCTCGATGAATATTCCTCCGAGGCCGCAAAGTATCGAATGTCCGAACTTATCCTCGTGGTTTATGCCTGCGAAGAGCTCTTTACCGGAGATCATAGGCTGGATCATTACGCCTTTATATCCATCTATCTTTGTCATTTTTTCAAAAGTTTTTTCGACTTCTTTTTCGTTCTTCAGGTTGAGAGCGATACCGCCGACATCGGATTTATGGACAGGTCCGACAACTTTCATTACGAGCGGGAATCCGAACTCTTTTGCTTTTTTGACGACTTCAGCCTTTTTGGCGCTTACAAATTCGGGAACTCTCGGTATGCCTGCTGCATCGAGCATATCAGCAACCTGTTCAGGTTTAAGATATCCACTTTTTGCTTTAGCAATTATCGCCCTTATCTTCTTTTTATCAACTTTCTGTTCTGTAAAATCTGTGTAGGGTTTTGGTGTATTGGCGACATTTACGATCGTACGACCAAGATTGACCTCATCTAAAAATAAACATTGCCGAGAGATTTGAAATATTCAATTTCAGCACCGGCAGATACGATCGAAGGCAGAAGCGGATATATCGGCTTTTTGGTCTTTTTCATCTTTTGGTCGAGCACCTTATAGACATCGTATATTTCACCGAGGCCTGGAGAACCGAAGATGACGACCATTCCGTCAATTTCTTTAAATTTTTTGTTTACATAATCTATGATGATACCGAGCTGCTCCGCCGAGCCTGTGGCAAGGAAGTCTATCGGGTTGGCAACTGACGAACCGGGGAAGAGCTTTTCAAGCAGTTCCTGAGCGTATTTCCCCTCGATATGAGGGACTTCCAGCCCGCCGTTCGAAAGCGCGTCTGTGAGCATGACTCCCGGACCACCGGCATGAGTGATAATTGCAATATTCTTTCCTTTGAGTTCCTTCTGCATAAACACGCCTGCGGTGTAGATCAGATCTTCTCTGCCGTGACACCTGACGATGCCGGCTTTGGAAAAAAGCGCTTCAACGGCTTTGTCCGGCGTTGCCAGCGCGCCCGTATGCGACGAGGCCGCTCTTGAGCCGGCCGAGGAGCTTCCTGATTTGACAGCTGCGATCCGGCACCCTTTATTAATTAATGAAGAGGCGTGCTTTAAGAGCATATCCGGTTTATTGACATTTTCCATATACAGAAGTTTAACTTTTGAACTTGTAGCCGGATCGAAGCTCTCGTCCCAGTACTTGAGCACATCCTCCACGCCGATCTGCGCGCTGTTGCCGACTGAGTACAGGCTCGCGAAGGTAATTCCCATCGGGATACCTTTTTCGATGATAAAAGCTGCAGTCGCTCCTGATCCTGAAACGAAATCGCAGCCTGCAGGATCAAGTTTCGGTATCGGTCCTGCAAATATTCCGTTGTAATGTGTGGTCAGAACTCCTATGCAGTTCGGTCCTATAAGTGCGGCTTTATATTTATTCACTGTGGCCACGATCTTTTTTTCGAGCTTTTTGCCCTCTTCGCCCATCTCTCCGAATCCTGCTGAAAGTATAATGAAAGCTTTGGTTTTCTTTTCCTTCGCGAGATACTCAACATAATTTTTTACATGATTTACGGCTACAGATATGATCGCCATCTCGACATTTGGAAGGTCTTCGGGTTTTACGCACTTCACATCCTGAACTTTTTCCTCTTTGGGATTGACGGCGTACAGCTTCCCCTTATATTTTCCAAGCAGAATATTGTACAGTACTTTTCCGCCGGGCTTTTTAATATTTTCGGACGCGCCGATAACAACTATTGATTTCGGGTTTACGAGCTCTCTATTTATCATGGTTCCTTCCTCCGTTGAATGCGGTTATGTTAGCTTTGAATATGTTTTCATTGGGCGACAGTTTTTTGAGCGCGTTAACCCACACGCCTGCCGGTATTTTGTCGAACGGATCTATTTTTGACAACATTCCGAGAACTATCACATTTGATGTTTTTCCCTGCTCGTCCCCGAAACTTTTTGCCACTGATTCCGCGTCGATCCTTATGATCTTGTAGCCTTGAAGAATTTCGTCTATGTCTTTATCTTTCGGATAATCGTGGATGCTGACCCTCGGCGGTAATGCTTTGTAGCTGTTGAGAATGACAGTTCCGCCGTCTTTGAGAAGGTCGAGAAAACCTTCCCTTAACACTTCCGATCTTTCCATGACAACGAGAACATCCGCGGTTTTGGGCATGAGCACCGGAGAATGAACTTTTCCGCAGGCAAAAGTCGAGATCACCGCGCCGCCGAGCTGAGCCATTCCGTGCGTATCGCCTTTGACTATGTGGATGTCTTTATACGGCGTGTTCAGCGCGACCTCCGCAAGCACTTTTCCGAAGAAAAGATTACCCTGGCCGCCTATGCCTCTTACAGCTACTCGGAGTGATTCCGGCAGAAGTTTAGGATCGATCTCAGCATTTTCAGCTTCGGTTACTTCCGGCAGATCGGGCAATTTGATCTTAGTCTCTTCCTCAATAAGCTCGATCGCCCCGAACGGGCAGATCTGCATACATACCTGTCCCTGACCCGCGCAGTTCGTGCAGAGCTGAGTGAAGTGAGGCTGTTTTTCTTCATCGAATTCGATACCCTGACACATATTGCATTTTCCGCAGCGGCGGCATTTATCGTAATTGAATTTTACTTTTCTGACTTTCTGTTTTGACGATACTTGATGGATGCACGGGCCTTCTAGAACGAGCGTGGTATATTCGCCCTTCTCGGCATCGGTCAAAGCCTGTATAAGCACTTTAGCGACTTCCTTCAAATTATACGAATCCGCTACAACTACCTTTGCCTGCTCGGCTTCGAGAGCTTTGACCATGTTGAATTTGTTCTGCACTCCCGCAAGGTTGTATTCCGAGCTGGGTGCAGGCTGTCCGCCGGTCATTGCTGTGATCCTGTTGTCCAGCACTACCTTGACGCCGGGCGTGTTGCGGAATACGGCATTCCTTGTGGAATCCAGTCCCGAGTGGCATTCGCATGAGTCGCCGATAATGCTGATCGTTTTATTCGCGTATTCCGGCCTCGAGAGCACGAAACCCTGCCTGACAGAATCCCCGGAGCCCATGCAGAGTACAGTGTCTAATGCGTTCATGAAGTATAACAGCGTCGAGCAGCCGATGTC
>JAWOER010000064.1:0-4773 GCA_046482655.1 Candidatus Delongbacteria bacterium
TGAGATATGTAACGCCGGACATGGTTGTTTCAAATCCGAAATCAACTCCTTTTTCTATATATTCCTTGATCTGTTCTAATACGAGTTTACCAGATTTTATAGTTACCTGTGACGGTGAAAAGGGGGAAAGCCCTTGAGCAATAAAATCAGCGTTTATAAACCGTCCGCAATTAGCATACTCAGGCAGGAATGTTTTAGCGAAGGTTGTTTTGCCCGAGCCGTTAGGCCCTGCGATTATGTATGCATTTTTGTTTTTCATGTTGTTAATTATATCATCTAGGATTGCACCATCAAAGAGGTTTTGTTAGATTGGCGGACTTTCAGGTAAGTAGGAAGACAACCGAAATTGCCTGTGGAGAAGATCCTTGAGCAGTATTTGCTTAAAAGAGCTATTTCGCGAGTCCGTCCTTGTGAAAAATAGCTTTGATTCCTGATAGGGATTTGATAAGATAACTATAACATTCGAACTGACTGCAAGTTGCGAGTTTAGGGAAAAATAATTGCAGTAAGATTTGGTGACGGATTTTTAAGTGGCCGAATTATAAAGCAAAAGTTTCTTATTAAAACAGATTCATGTTGAAAACACTAATGAGATTATAAGCACAATTAGAAAATATGCACATTCCAAAATTATTTTCAGATTACCGTATAAAATTAATGTCGGTAATTGTAGCTGTTGCTGCTGCAATACTTTTCACAATGACAGCAAACCGGCATGGTGATTTTAAAAACCTGCTGCTTGCCAGAGACCGGCAAAGGATTGATTCAATAGGAAAACTTGTAGCCAGCGAGGTGAACAAATACTTAAAAGGAGAATCTGTTGAAGATATTCGCAGTATTCTTACCTTTATTGAAAATCAGATTGAAATCGATTTTATTTCAATAATTGGGACAAACGATACAGTAAGCTATTCAACCTTACGGAAAATAGAAGGACGGCCGAGCCCGTATCAGGATAGCAGTGAGATCGCCCGGGAGATAGGTGAGACTTATGTTAAAAGTTATCCCATAGAATTTGACGGAGCTCTTATCGGATATGTTCAGGCGGGTTATGATATGACGCCTACAAAAAAAATCATGCAGCGGTCGTTCAGGAAAGCTATGGGCGTGAACTTTATTTTGTTGTCGGTTATATTTATTACAGGCTGGGTTCTTTCAGATATGCTTATGAGGCCTCTTAAAGATGTTAAAAAAAGAGCAGAAGACATAGCGAGGGGCAATTTTTCGGTTCGTCTTCCGGTTAAGTCAAAAGATATTTTAGGGGAGCTTGCAAAAAGCATGAACAATATGGCTGTCCAGCTCAATGAACTTACCCGGAATATGCAGGAAAAAATTGACAGAGCAACGCTTACCCTTCAAAAAACAAATCAAAAACTCCAGGAGCAAAAGAAAGAACTCAAAAATAAGAACGAAAAACTTCGCGAACTGGATAAATTGAAATCCGATCTTATTTCCATGGTGTCCCACGAACTTAAAACCCCGCTGACTTCAATGATCGGCTTTGGAAAGACCCTCCTGATTAGAGATCTGTCTGAAGATAAGATCAGAAAATATCTTAACATAATTGTTTCCGAAGGCAACCGCCTTTCGTTTCTTGTGGATAAATTCCTGGATGTATCCAGAATTGAATCTGGCGAATTCAGTATAGCCCCTCACACGTTCGAATTAAAAGAATTCCTTAAAGATGTTATTGAAATCCACCGTTCTCAGAGCGATGTTGAGATCCGGCCAGAACTTAAGGAGGCCAGCATAAATGTACGGTGGGATATGAATGCAATCAAGCAGGTGCTTCTGAACCTTCTGGATAACGCCGCCAGGTACAACCCCGAAGGAAAACCCATAGATATCACTACTGACGTATCGCAAGAAAAAGTGATTATAAAGGTGAGGGATTACGGTCCGGGTATAAAAAAAGAAAATATTGACAAAATATTTGACAAGTTCTACAGGTCGGACGATAAAGTCAATGCCAGGAATAAAGGTACAGGGCTGGGACTTTCGATCTCCAAGAATATAATTGAACTACACAGCGGTTCGCTGGAGGCCCGTCTTCCTTCCGGCAGCGGATCGGAATTTATAGTAAAGCTACCCAGAGAGGTTGGAAAACGTGAGTAAAAAGAACATCCTCGTGATAGAGGACGATGAAAATATTTCAGAACTGATAGAAGAGAGCCTGTCAGAGTATTATTCTGTAATTAAAGCAGAAACCGGCGAACAAGGAATTGAGAAAGCGATTTCCCGCAATGTGAGCGCTGTTATTTTAGATATTAAACTTCCCGGCATCAGCGGCTGGGAGGTGGTCCGAAATTTCAGAAAAAATCCGGATATCCGCAATATTCCCGTAATCTTTCTGACGGCTGTATCTGAAATGGAGATACAACAGCAAGCGGCAAATAGTATTGTAATTAAAAAGCCTTTCGACCCGGAAGAACTGTTGGGAACTGTTAATAATGTAGCGGGAAAGAACAATGAAGAATGAAAAAAGAAGTGTTTTAATTGTAGATGACGAAATCAACATAAGAGAACTTATTAAGGATAATCTTGAAGAGGAGAACTACAGAGTATTTACTGCAAATGACGGACTTTCGGCTATAGAAATGGTAAAGAAGAATGACCCCGATCTTGTTATTCTTGATATAATGATGCCGGAAATGGACGGATGGGAAGTTTGCAAAACAATACGGGACAGGGGAGATGAAATAAAGATCCTTATGCTTACCGCCAAATCAAGCAGCAGGCACAGGATGATAGGTGAAAGCATCCTTAAAGCTGACAGGTATATGACCAAACCTTTTGATGTCGAGGAACTTATATCGGAAATCAGACGTTTGCTGGAGGATCGTGAATAAAAAAAAGAACAACCGGATCATAAAGGGGGTGAGCGTTAATCCAGGTTTAGCGTCGGGCAGCGGTTTTCTGCATAAGGAGCTTGACCTTGCGGCGCTTCAATCCGCAAAGCTGGAGATTGACAGTGTGGATAAGGAACTGGCAAGGTTGGGTAAAGCTGTTGACAAAAGTCAGCGCCAGCTTAAAAAAATAGAGGAAAAACTTGGGACCGGCGCGAAGGGGGAATCCTCCGGTATTTTTAATGCACAGGCAATGATGCTTAAAGATCCCGGTTTTCTGGATAACATCAGAAAACAGATAATTAAGAAAAAAGTAAATATTGAATATGTGATTTCCCGGGAGATCAATAAGATAAGAAAGAAATTTCAGACCATAAAAGATCCGAAATTGAAAATAAGTTTCATGGATATTGAGGATACTTATAACAGGCTGATTCGGAATATTCTTGATCTGGACCATCTGATGACCAATCCTTTTAAGCGGCTCGATGCCCCGGTGATTATGGTAGGGAAAAACATACTCCCCTCGGATATCGCCATATTGGACACAGAGAAAATACTTGGATTTGCAATTGAAGAAGGAAGTGTTGTGTCGCATGCGGCAATTATTGCAAGAACCCTGGGGGTTCCGGCCGTAATCAGGATCCCCGGCATAACAAAGTTGACCGGTCCAGGTGACAGGATCCTTGTCGACGGATTTAAGGGAGAAGTTGTATTGGACCCTGCTGAAAAAGAAATTAAAAATCGCAAAAAAAGCTGGACTGCTGGAAAAAAGACATTTGACCATGATCTGCGGGGTCAAGAATGCAGAACCAAAAATGGAGAAAAAATCATTCTTGAAGCCAATATAGCCACTTTGGAAGATGCTCAACTGGCAAAAAAAAATGGTGCAGAAGGTGTTGGTCTGCTTCGCAGCGAATTTTTTTACATGGCCCAAAACACAATACCGGATCCAGAAAAAGAGATAAAATTCTACAAAAAGGTGATAGATATATTTAGGGGACTTCCTGTAACGTTCAGGCTCCTGGATATAGGATCAGATAAAAATATAGGGGATATGCCCGCTCCCAATGAAAGTAACCCGCAAATGGGGGTTAGGGGCATAAGATATCTTCTTAAATACCGGAAAATCATGCGGCATCAGCTCCGGTGCCTAATGGCAGCTTCCCGCGAGACCAAAGAACTGCGAATTTTACTGCCGTTTGTTACCTTGAAAGAGGACATCACGAGGGCAAAAAAAATAATTAAAGATGTAGCCGATAAAAACAGTTTTGACATAGATAAGTTAAAGGTTGGCATAATGGTGGAAATCCCTTCCGCTGCTCTGGATATGAAAAACTGGATTGATAACGTAGATTTTATAAGTGTGGGGACCAACGATCTTTTTCAGTATATCTTTGCGGTGAGCCGCGAAGATATTGGTCTTGATCCGTACAGAAACAGCTCTCATCCAGTGATGTTGAAAGTCTTGGATAACGTAATTAAAGTCGCCGAAGAGTCAGGAAAGCCCGCTGGTATCTGCGGCGAAATGGCCGGAGACCCGGTTACTGCTTCTATTCTTGCCGGGATCGGGATCCGGCAACTCTCAATGCATCCGCAGCGGATCCCCTACGTAAAAGAAAAGCTGTTGAAAAACAGATAAGTTCTTTACCCGGAAGCCTGGGGACGTTTCTTGGATCGAGGCCCGACCCGGCAAATGATCAAATTCCTACCGGGGAATATAATCATAGCTGGACACAATAAACGCAGGTTCCAGTACCCATTTTTTCTATTCTCTCTAAAGAATGATCCTGTCAAGCGGCAGATCCTTTCTCGAATCGGGTCTTACTCTATAACTTGAGCACTTGTGATCTTTCAGCTTATGAACTAATTTTCCCTCACCGGATCATATCCAATATAACTGACACAGCTGAACATAAACGAGTTC
>JAWOER010000116.1:0-5015 GCA_046482655.1 Candidatus Delongbacteria bacterium
CTCGGTAAAAACCGTCTGCTCTTTTATACCGAAATTATAATTTCCTCTTCCGTCAAAGGATGAAACCTGCATTCCCTGAAAATCTCTGATCCTGGGTATAGAGATACCGATCAATCTGTCAAGAAACTCATACATGATCGTCCCTCTTAAAGTTACATGGGTACCGATCTTCATTCCTTTTCTCAGTTTAAAGTTCGAGACAGATCTTTTAGCTTTACTTATCGTGGGTTTCTGCCCTGCGATAAGTGCAAGTTCCTCCACAGCCGCGTCCAAAAGCTTTCCGTCCTTTATCGCCTCTCCCACTCCCATATTCAGCTTTATCTTTTCAATCTTTGGAACTTGCATAACGCTCGAATATTTGAATTTTTCCTTTAGATAGGGAGTAATTGAATCGCGATACATCGTTTTTAATCTTGGTTGTTTATCCATTTTTTCCTCTTCCTTATAAAGCTTTGTTGCAAGACTTGCAGACCCGTTCCGCTTTACCGTCTTCTGTTCTTTTCTTGGATATCCTGACGGCTTTTTCGCAGTTCGGGCATACCAGCATTACATTTGAAGCATCTATAGGTGCCTCTTTTTCTATAATACCGCCCTGCTGGTCAGTTTGATTAGGTTTCTGGTGTTTTTTGACAACGGCCACGCCCTCCACAACAAGTTTGTTCTTATCCTTCAAAACTTTAAGGACCTTACCGGTCTTACCCTTGCTGTTACCGGATATCACTTTCACATTGTCATCACGAATAATTTTCATCTTAGCCAATCCTCGTTTTTGTTTTTAAAGAACCTCCGGTGCTAAAGAGATGATCTTCATATACCCTTTTTCTCTCAGCTCCCTGGCTATAGGACCAAATATCCTTGTTCCTCTCGGTTCTCCTTTCTCGTCCAGTACAACGGCCGAATTTTCATCGAATCTGATGTAGGATCCGTCCTGTCTTTTGAATTCTTTCTTTGTCCTTACGATAACAGCTCTGACCACATCACCTTTTTTTATGGCTCCGCCGGGTATTGCGCTCTTGACAGAACATACCACCAGGTCTCCAACACCGGCATATCTTCTTTTTGTACCTCCGAGGATCCTGAATGCCAATAGGGACTTGGCTCCTGTATTGTCGGCTACGGTCAATCTAGTTTCTTCTTGTATCATTTGAGCACCTTAATGTTATTTTTTCCTTTCTACAATTTCCATCAGATACCAGGACTTGTTCCTGCTTAATTTTCTGCACTCTCTAATTTTGACCGTATCTCCCGCATTACATGTGTTTTCCGGATCGTGAGCCATATACTTTTTACTTCGGCTATAGTATTTTTTGTAAGTCGGATGCTTAATCTTTCTGACAACAAGAACCGAGATGGTCTTATCCATCTTATCACTTACGACCAGCCCTGTCCTTACCTTTTTTAAATTTTTTCTAATTTTATTCATTCTTTTCTGCTCCAACAATTGTCATTCGAGATTGATCGTCTGTTAAGCTCTTAACACTGCTCAGGATCATTTCTCATTTTCTTTTTCTGTTAATACGGTCCACATTCTGGCTATTTCTTTTTTAAGGTTCCTGATCATCATGGGATTTTCCAACTGATTCAGAGAATGCTTAAAGTTTAGGTCGGCAAGATCATCTTTCGCGTTCCTGATTTTTTTTGCAAGCTCATCAGTAGTCAATTCTCTTATCTCAGCGACTTTCATTAATTATTCTCCAATTTCTTTTCTTGAACATAATTTTGTTTTGATGGGCAATTTACTTGAGGCCAATCCCAATGCTTTTTTGGCGACCTCTTCTGTAACTCCCTGCACCTCGAACAGTATCCTTCCCGGTTTTATAGCTGCCACCCAATATTCCGGGGCACCTTTTCCTTTTCCCATTCTTGTCTCCGCGGGTTTACTTGTGATAGGTTTGTCAGGAAAAACCCTTATCCACATTTTACCGCCTCTTTTCATTGTTCTGTTCACGGCGATACGGGCAGCTTCAATCTGTCTTGAAGTCATCCAGAATTGCTCCATTGCTTTTAATCCATAGTCACCAAAAGCGATCGTACTGCCTCTGTAGGCAAGACCCTTTTTTACATTTTTCTGGACTTTTCTGTGTTTTACTTTTTTCGGCATTAACATATTGTATACTCTCCGCTAAGAATTATTGTTTAGATAACCGAATTTTTCGCCGTTACAGACCCATACCTTGACTCCGATCCTTCCGTACTGCGTGTGTGCTTCGACCTGGGCATAATCTATGTTAGATCTGAGTGTGTGGAGAGGAACTCTGCCTTTGTTATAGCCTTCCGTCCTCGCCATGTCAGCTCCGCCGAGCCTGCCGCTGCATTGGACCTTTATACCCTGAACATTGGCTTTCATGGCTGAATCGATCGCTTTTTTTAAAGCTCTCCTAAAATTTATTCTTCTTTCGAGCTGTCTTGCAATTGATTCACCGATCAGATGAGCGTTTGTTTCCGGTCTTTTAACTTCAAAAATATTCAGGTTGATCGGTTTTTTAAATACTGTTTTGAGCTCTTCTTTCAGCTTTTCTATCTCTGAACCCTTTCTCCCTATCACGATTCCGGGTTTTGCTGTATAGACGCTCAAATTGATCTCCTTAGGCTTTCTTTCCACCCTCACCTCGGCAATGGAGGCATCCTTCAATCTGGTATTGACATATTTTTTGATCTTAAGATCCTCCATCATTTTTGATGAAAAATCTTTCTGATCGTACCAGACAGAACTCCATGTTCTGTTAATTCCAAGCCTAAGCCCTATTGGATTACACTTTTGACCCAAAAAGTCCTCCTATTCTTTATCAGCCAGTTTTACCTTTACAAATATGTGGCTGGTTCTTTTTCTGATCCTTGTTGCTCTGCCCTGAGCACGGGGCCTGAACCGTTTCATTGTCGGCCCTTCGTCGGCATATAGCGAATCAATAAAAACATTTCCTGTGTCTATTGTTGTGTCACGATTATTTTCTATCAGGTTCGCCACAGCGGCTTTTATTGTCTTCTGAACCGATCTGGCAGCGAAATTCGGTGTGTATGAAAGAATGTTTATAGCAGACTCAACATCCTTACCTTTAACAAGGTCGATCACCAATCTCACTTTATTTGCGGGGTATCCCACCCATTTTGCTTTTGCGTACGCTTCCATCGTTCCCTCTTATTTTTTCTTTGAGGCTTTTTCTGATTTCTTTTCAGGATGACCTCTGAATACCCTTGTCAAAGAAAATTCTCCTAATTTATGGCCTACATGGTTTTCTGTAATATAAACAGGTATGAACTGTTTTCCATTGTAAACCGCTACAGTATGTCCCATAAATTCGGGAACTATCGTTGATCTTCTTGACCAGGTTTTTACAACACTTTTCTGTTTTGTTCTGTTCATCTTTTCAATTTTTTTTAAAAGATGTTCATCAACAAATGGTCCTTTTTTTACAGATCTTGGCATTCAATAATCCCCGTTATTTTGTTTTTCTTCTCTTGATTATATGCTTGTTAGAAAATTTGTTCCTGTCTCTGGTCTTATACCCTTTTGCATAGACACCCCAGGGAGATACAGGTTGCCTTCCGCCGCAGGTTTTACCTTCGCCACCGCCGTGGGGGTGATCAACAGGATTCATTGCAGCGCCCCTTACAGTGGGTCTTTTTCCAAGCCATCTCTTTCTTCCGGCTTTTCCGTGTTTCTGATTAAAATTGTCCAGATTGCCTACCTGCCCCAGAGTAGCATAGCAGTTATAATGCACAAGTCTGACTTCTCCCGAAGGCATTTTAAGATGGCAGTAGTTACCGTCTTTCGCCATCAGAACAGCATAAGCTCCTGCTGATCGAACGATTTGGGCACCTTTACCTATCTTAAGTTCGATATTATGAACGATTTGTCCGGGAGGTATAGCCTTTAGAGGAAGAGAATTTCCCGTCCTGATCTCCACATCATCGCCGGACACCACAGTATCACCCACCTTAAGGCCGCTCGGTGCCAAAATATATCTTTTTTCTCCGTCAGCATAGAAAAGCAGGGCAAGTCTTGCGGTTCTGTTGGGATCGTACTCAATAGCAGCGATCCTGGCGGGAATATTGTGCTTATCCCTTTTAAAATCGATCGCTCTGAGCGCCCGCTTATGACCGCCGCCTATATGCCGGGTGGTTATACGACCTACACTGTTCCTTCCGCCTGTTCTTTTTCTGCTGCCGAGCAGAGACTTTTCGGGATCTTTTTTGGTGATCTCGGTAAAATCCGGTATCATCATATACCTTCTGCTGGGCGTGTATGGTTTAAATTTTCTTACTGGCATTTTTACTCCAAATTTCCTCAGATTTTCAATTTCAGGTGTTATTAGACCTGATCATAAACATCAAGCTTATCTTTCTTGTCCAGCGTTACTACTGCTTTCTTGAAATCGCTTTTTTTTCCGAAAAACCTTCCAACTCTGGCTTTTCTACCTTCGTAATTCATTGTGTTTACCGATCTAACGGAAACATCGAAGCGTTTCTCGATCTGATCCTTGATCTCGATCTTGTTCGCATTTACATCGACTAAAAACACATATTGATTAGCCGCTTCCTGCAGTTTACTGGTTTTTTCTGTTATCAAAGGTTTTTTCAATATGATCTTCATTATGCATTCACCCTGTCGATAGTTTTTAAAGCGTCCTTCTGGATTATTAGGCAGTCGGCATTCATAATTTCATAGGTTGACACATTGTCTGCAAGCTGAACATTCGCTTTTTTTATGTTACAGACTGATTTTAGCAGATTAACCGCATGGTTATATTTGGTTTCATCATCTAGATAGCTGTATGTATCAACAAGCACCAGTATTTTTTTGCCCAAAACATCCATTCCCGAAAGGACATTTACCATTTTGGCCGTTTTTGGTACATCAAAAACAAAATCATCCATCAGAAAGACACTGCCGCTGGCTGCCTTGTCGGAATATGCTGACCTTCTGGCCAGAAGCTTTTGTTTTTTATTCATTTTTAAGGTAAAATCTCTTGGCTCGGGACCGAAAGTCTTACCGCCGCAGACCAGTATCGGTGAAC
>JAWOER010000191.1:0-6272 GCA_046482655.1 Candidatus Delongbacteria bacterium
GCGAGCATATTATAGACATTATGCATGCCGGTATAAACATACTCTATCTTTGACAGATATTTGCCCGATCTGTACAGATCGAACGAAGTTCTCATATTTTTGAATTCTATATCCAGAGCATAATATCCCGATCTGTTCTTTATTCCGAAACCGGCATGTCTGCATTTGGCAGTTTCTGCAACAGAAACAGAATGCATATCATCGAGGTTATACACGAGCAGAGAGTCTTTTTTTAACTTTGCCGCAAGCTCGCAGAAAGCGGCTTTTAAACGCTCTGTCGTATGATAAATATCTAAATGGTCATTATCAATATTTAAGATCACAAGATCATCAGGGTCGAGCTGCAGAAAGCTTTTATCATATTCATCCGCCTCCACGATCACATGATCACCTTTGCCGGCATAATAATTTGAATTTATGCTGACAGATTCGGCCCCGATTATTGCAGACGCATAAAAGGGAAAAAGCCCGTTGACCATATCCGCAAGCATCACAGAAGTTGTGCTTTTTCCGTGAGATCCCGAAATGAGTATCGATCTGTGATCTTTTGTTATCTTTGCCAGAAACTTTGCCCTTTTTACACACTCTATATTCTTTTTCCCGGCATCGGTCAGTTCTGCGTTGTCCTCTTTTACCGCTGCGCTGTAAACCACGAGATCCGTATTGTCCGGTATTTCCGAGTGTCCTTTTTTTACACTTACGCCGGCTTTTTTGAGCTGAGAAAAATTATCGTCCTTGAGATCTGAACCTGTGACGGTATAGCCTGTTTTCGCAGAATGCAGGGCCAGAGGCGTCATGCCTGCCCCGTCTATACCTATAAAATGTATGTTCTTATATTCTGATCTCAAACCGTTGCCTTCCCTTTACTGCTTTTATAGGAAATATTTAACAGTACTCCCAGACTGAACATGGTCATTATCAGCGATGTACCCCCATAGCTTATGAGCGGAAGCGGCAGCCCTGTCGGAGGGACAAGCCCCAGGGTTATGAACATATTAAATACAGAGTATATTATTACCGTGACAGTGATGCCCGATGCCAGAAGGAACCCGAAATGGTCTTTGGCCTTTAGAGCAATTATAAAGCCTCTGATCATTATAAAAATATAGGCTCCGACCAGAATGAATGTTCCTGCAAATCCCAGTTCGTCACCGATAATGGAAAAAATAAAATCATTATGAGGCTCGGGCAGATAAAATTCTTTTTGCCTGGATTCGCCTATGCCGGACCCTTTCATTCCGCCGTTGCCGAATCCGATGAGTGACTGTTCCACCTGCCATCCCGCTCCCGCAATGTCTTCCGAAGGGCTCAAAAAAGTACTTATCCTGTCGCTCCGGTATGATCTGAAAAGAGCCATAAAAATTATCAGCGGTATTATTACAAGCATTGATGAGGAGAGATGTTTTACCTTCATTCCCGCGATATAGAATATAGAATAACCGATAACAAATATCATCATAGAAGTGGAAAATGCAGGCTGGAGCATTACAAGCACGACAACGACGCTCAGTATGGCCAGATGATAGATATATCCCTTTATGAATTTGGTAACATCCTGTCTTTTGCTGTTTATGCTGTAGGCAAAATAGAACACGATCATATTTTTTGCGACTTCTGAAGGTTGAAAACCGAAGATCCACCGTTTTGCACCTTTTATGCTCTCACCCTGATTGGATATAAGAAGGTAAACAAGGGCAAGTACGGTCAGGCATAATACTGTGTTCATTATATATTTATTATTATACACCCTGTAATTTAATGTCATGGCGATACAGAAAGCAAAAACTGCAAGGAACACATTCTTGAGCTGGCTGGTGATAAAATAATTTTCGTTGTTGAACTTTTCCGCTGCGATAAAAGAACCGGCACTGATCACCATAATAGATCCGAATATGATCATCAGCAGAATAAAACTGAGCAGATACAGATCGTATTTATTTAGTTCATTCTTTATTGTACTTAACATCGATCCCTTCCAGTAATTTTTCCAGTTCTGCTCTTCTTGAACCCTTGATCGCGATAAAGGAACCGTTCTCTGTTTCCTGTTCAAAGGCGGATCTGAGCTCCTTAAATTGGGTAAAATGTTTAATATTATCGATCCTGTCTATTGTTTTTAAAGCCTCTTTCATCAGTTCACCGGTAAGAAATATCTTCTTAAAACCTAGATCTGCCGCTTTTTTTATAACTCCGGCGTGATAAGATACTGCATCTTTTCCAAGCTCATGCATGTCTCCCAAAATAACAGTGTATTCAGGATTCATCGAGCTGAGGTCTTTTAAGAATTCTTCGACAGATGTCGGATTTGCATTATAACAGTCCAGCAGAACAGATGAATTTTTTATTTTTATTTGTTCATACCTTTTTTCGAACGAAGTATATTCCTTTAGTCCCTTTGCGATCTGCTTTTTGTCTATTGACAGAACTGATGCACAAGCTGCGGCGGCCAGAGCATTTTTTATGTTGAGAAGACCCGCCACTTTCATCCGGATAGGCAGGCCCCTGTAATCGAACTCGGGATATCCGCTGTCGGTGACTCTTATGTTTTCGAACCAATGATCCGCTTCCTGTGAAGAACCGTATGTAACAATGTCTCCCCTGTCCCAGTTCTTAAGATATTCGTCGTCTGTATTTACAACTGTTCTCCCGCCTTTTTTATACAAGTATTCAAAAAGAGCGGTCTTTTCTTTGTACACACCGTCTTTATCGCCAAGTTTTTCGAGATGTGCATCACCGATATTTGTTATCAGACCCGCATCAGGATCACAGATCCGGGTAAGAAATTTTATTTCGCCCGGGCTGTTGGTACCCATTTCCACAATGGCAGTTTCTGTATCACTGCCGATATTGAACAGGGTAAGAGGCACTCCTATATGATTATTATTGTTTTTATGTGTAAAAACAATATTTTTATTCTCCGAAAGTATCTTAACAAGCATCTCTTTTGTGGTCGTTTTTCCGTTCGATCCGGTGATCGCAAATATTTTAGCCTTGTGATATTTTCTCCATTTTGCAGCAAATTCAGCCAGGGTCTTTTCTACATTTTTTGAATAGATCACAGGATATCTTTCTGTGTTGATAAAGTCCCGGTCAACGACCGAAACAGCCGCTTTGTCTTTTAACTGAGAAATAAAATCATGACCGTCCGCCCGGGCGCCTTTCAGGCAAAAATATATCTCATCATGTTCAAGTGTCCTGGAATCGATACCTCCGCCGCGGACTTTTTGACCGGTATCTGCAAATTCATAAGATATTACACTGTCACAGTTCAGCAGGTCTTTCAGTTTCATGATCCTTCCTCCTCTAGAATACTGCCCGCTGCTTTAATATCGGAAAAAGGATATTTTACTCCGTTTATCTCCTGATAATCTTCGTGTCCTTTTCCGGCTATTAAAACAATATCATCTTTTTTTGCAGAACGCACAGCTTTTTCTATAGCTTTTTTTCTGTCCGGTATCACGATATAATTGTCTTTCTCGATTTTTTTTATAATGTCTTTTATAATTGAATCATTATCTTCATATCTGGGATTATCAGAAGTTACTATTGCAATATCTGAGTTCTCGGATGCGATATTTCCCATCAGCTCCCTCTTTTCTGTATCCCTGTTACCCCCGCAGCCGAAAACAGTGATCACCCTTCCTCTTCCTGTAGCCTTTAGTGCCCTTATAGTGCTTCTTAGCGCATCGGGAGTATGTGCATAATCCACAATTACTGTAAACTCTTTACGGTAAACTGTCTCCATTCTTCCCGGAATAATAATATCTTTTGCCAGAGATCTGATAATATTGGTAAGCGGGATCTTTTTTTGCAGAGCACATAAGATGGCGGGGGCTATATTCATAGCCTGAAAACTTCCTTTAAGTTTTGTTTTTACCAAAAAAGGCTCTTTATCCAGTACAAATTCTATTTCCATGTATTTATTATAGGAAATATTTTTTATATATAGATCGCTGTTATTATCTCTTTGTGAAAAGGTCAGGACCTTATATGGCGCCGCTTTGATCATCTTTTGCGCATACGGATCGTCAGCATTAATAACAGAAACTCCGTTCTTTTTTAAGTATTTGGAAAAAAGTTCTGCTTTTGCATCGGCATATTCGTCCATATTTTTATGAAAATCAAGATGATCTCTGGTTAAATTAGTAAAAACAGCGGTCCTGAATTTTACCTTCTTTACCCTTTGCAGAACAAGCGCATGAGAAGAAACCTCCATTACAGCATCACTAAGTTTCGAATCTTTCATTTGAGACAGATGCCTCTGAAGAAATACAGCATCCGGCGTGGTCCTTACCGGAACGAATTTTACAGATCCGAGATCATACTCTGTGGTACCGATCATTCCGCATTTAATATTATTGTCTTTGAGTATATGTCTGTAAATATATGCGAAGGATGTTTTTCCGTTCGTACCTGTAACAGCAGTAATATCAAGTTCTTCCGAAGGATGATTATAGACCATGGCAGCGATCTCTGACTGGAGTGATCTGGTATTATTCACTTTAATATATGTTACGCCCTCTATCATCTCACTAATCTCTGTTTCATACACTACAGCCACAGCACCGTTCCCGACCGCATCTTTGGAAAATTCCGCACCGTCACCGGTTAGACCCTTTACCGCAACAAAAACAGAAAACGGGATCTTTTCTCTGGAATCGGAAGTTACTCCGGATATATCCTTTTCTGCAAAATTTTTTACATCAATTACGGGTATATTTGCAATTATGCTGCTCAGTTTCATCTGATCACCCCTGCAGAATTTTTTTTCAGGGTTTCTTTTACCGGCGGTCTTTTTGCAAAAAGACTGCATGCTTTTGCACCGGTAAGTTCATCCGTAATTATAGCAGACTGATCATAGACCACCCCTTTGCCTACAAGCGTAGTTCCTATGTTCAGCGAATTGAATAATTTGACCGCCTCGCGCGTTGCAAGGTTTTTTGCACTCGGAGTCACCTGGAGAACATCATTTTTCTGCTCTTTAGGCATCTTGCCCGAAATTATCAGATATCTGTTCTCTGGTATCAGCGTAAACGGTATTTGAGACTGATAGACTACAGAGGACCCATGAGCCAGTGTTTTATACTTTATTCCCGAATTTTTTAAGATATATTCTGCTTCCGTCATACTTTTTCCGGTAAGATCGGGAACTTCGAACACTTTAACACTTTCTTCTTTTGCCGCTATCATATTGGACCTGTTATCGTCATAGATCCTTTTAATTATATTTTTAAAAACAGGAGCGGCAACGGTTCCGCCGTATATAGAACCTTTTGGAGAATCTATGACTACAAGGCAGACGAGAGCGGGGTTGTCGTAGGGCACCATGCCGATAAAGCTGGCATCATAATACCTCCTGGAATAACTGCCGTCTATCACCTTTTGCGAAGTGCCTGTTTTTCCCGCAACCATCAAACCTTCGACCTCGGCCTCTTTTCCTGTTCCGTTCAAAACAGCATATCTCATAAGTTTTCTCGTCCTCAAAGCTGTTGATCTGCTCAGTACTTTTCTTATGGTCTGTTTTTCATACTTTTTTATTATTTTATTATCTTTGTTGATAATTCCTTTAACGATCATGGGTTTTACAAGATCGCCCCCGTTAGCTATGGCGCAGTATGATGTTATAAGCTGCAGAGGCGTCACACTTATGCCCTGACCGTAACTTATCGTCGGCTGTGTGGTAATGCTCCATCTTCTTATGCGGGGAAGCCTTCCTTTTACCTCACCTGTCAGCTCTATATCAGTTTTATTATCAAATCCAAAATCTCTGAGGTATGCATAATGTTTTTCCTTGTTTACGCTCGCTGTCGCTTTTAGTGTGCCTATATTGCTTGACTGTGCATAGACATCTTCAAATGTCATCAGCTCTTCTTCATTTTCGTGCGAATCACTTATCTTTCTTCTTCCTATCATAAATCCTTTATTGTCGCAGAAAAATTCGTCATCTTCATCAACAAGCGCCTCTTCAAAAAGTATGGCTGCAGAAATGGTCTTAAATGTCGATCCCGGCTCATACATATCTGTTATGGCCTTATTCTTTCTGGAAAAATCATCATATTCGCCGGGCATATTCGGATCAAAATCGGGATAGCTCGTCATTGCAAGTATTTCTCCCGATCCGGGCTCCATGAGTATAACTACGCCTTTTTGGGCCTCCCATTTCTTTACGGCCCTTTTCAATTCATCCTCAACTATCGTCTGATAACTGTCGTCGATCGTCAGAACGACACTGTTGCCGGGCAGAGGGTCTTTTTTTATAAGGTCTGTACCGAAAG
>JAWOER010000193.1:0-6772 GCA_046482655.1 Candidatus Delongbacteria bacterium
GCCGGGAAATCCAGACCTGATGGTGAATGTAACAGTAGAGGAAAAGGTGAAATATTCTCCTAAAATACTTGATGTTATAAATTTAAAGACCGGAGAATTTGAATCTGTGGAACTAAACGAACTGTTGTCGGAATACGGAAGCGAATATCCCGGCATCGAAAATATTGTCTCAGAAGTGGATGACAGATATCTCAGACCACCCAGAAAAATAGGTCACGACTATAAAAGCAATCATCATATAGCTTCATTTGAAGGACTCTCGCGAAACACTGAATTCGTGTCCGATATTAAGAAAATTTTGGATGTCCTGCGGGAAAAATATAACGGTCCGATCGACATTGAGTTCGCCTCTGACGGCACAGAACTGTATATTCTTCAGTGCAGGCCCCAGAGCTTTACTGAATATACACAGCCTGCACAAATGCCCGATGATATTTTCGAAAGAAAACAGCTTTTTTCTTCCGAAAAACATGTACCCAACGGGCTGATCCAGGATATTACACATATCGTTTATGTCGATCCCGAAAAATATTCAGAGACAGGATCTTATGAAGAACTCGTTAATGTGGGCAGAATAATAGGAAGACTGAATAAGGTCCTTCCAAAAAGACAGTTCGTTCTTATGGGTCCGGGCAGATGGGGCAGCAGAGGCGATATTAAGCTTGGAGTAAGTGTAACATATTCAGATATAAACAATTCTGCGATGCTTATAGAAATAGCAAAGAAGAGGAAAGACCGGATACCTGACCTTTCTTTCGGAACCCATTTTTTCCAGGACCTGGTGGAGGCGAACATTAAATACCTTCCTCTCTATCCCGATGACAGCGAAACATACTTTAACGATGATTTTTTTACCGGATCTAAAAATCATCTTTCACAGATCGTTACAGATCCGGGATCACTGGAAAAAGTTGTCAGGCTGATCGATGTTGCAGAAGCCTCAAAGGGCAATAATATGCATATTTATATGAATTCGGATCTTCAGAAAGCGGTTGCAGTGCTCTCGGAACCTTCCGGCAAAACAAAATTAAGATCGAAGAAATTTAGTGAAGAGAAAAAACTCGTCAAGAACGATGTGCACTGGAAATGGAGGCTGACATACGCCCAGGAAATAGCTAATTCTGTAGATACTTCCAGGTTCGGTGTAAAAGCCTTTTATATATTCGGAAGCGTAAAGAACGCTACAGCAGGCCCTATGAGCGACATAGACATAATAATTCATTTTTCGGGATCAAAAGAACAGAAACACGACCTTAAAAACTGGCTGGAAGGCTGGGATCAGTGTTTGAAGAGAGTTAATTTTTATAACACGGGACACGATCTGGACAGTATTCTTGATATCCATTTTGTGACAGATAAGGACATAAAGAACAAAACATCCTATGCCATCAAGATCGGCGCAGTAACAGATCCGGCAAGACCTCTTCAGATGAAGAAGAAAAAATCTGAGGGTTAATAATATAAATCTTAATCCAGGGAGAGTATATGGATCCGGCGGAGAATCAGGATTATTCAGACATGAAATACCACTTTAAACAGGAACCTTTCGAAAAACTTATGTCAAAGAGAATATCCGAGATTCTCCTTATCTGTAACGAATATGATGCCTTTATGCTCGAAGAGGACGGAAGGATCGAAGAAAGGGTGTTTAGCGAATACAGTGCTCTGCATTTGCGGTTCCCGCCGCATTTTAACAGAGTATCCTCTTTTGAAGCTGCCATAGAACTCATGAAGAAAAAGTATTTCGATCTGGTCATCACTCTGCACAACAGCGGCTCCTGGGATGCTTTCAAGATCAACTCCGAGCTTAAAAAAGTTTTTCCGAACAAGGCCATGGTGGTTCTCGCACCTTTTTCCAGAAAAATAATGAAGCTGACCGATATTGATAATAATTCAAGTTCGGACTATATCTTTTCCTGGCTCGGTGACACAAGCATACTGGTGGCGATCATAAAACTTATAGAAGACAAGATGAATATTGATGATGATATTTCCGCTGCGGGAGTCCAGGTGATAATTCTGGTGGAGGATTCGATCCGCTACTATTCAAGTTATCTTCCTGTGCTGTATGAAACTCTTTTTCAGCAGACACTGCATGTAATGAGCGAAGACCTGAATGATCATCAGAAGAATTTAAGAATGAGAGGAAGGCCCAAGATCCTTCTTGCGACCAATTACGAACAGGCGTTGTCTTTGTATAAAACCTACAGAACGAATGTACTTGGTGTGATAACAGATGTTGAATATAATAGGGACGGCGTCCACAATAAAGAGGCGGGTATCGAACTCTGCAAATTTATAAGAAAAGAAGACAATGACCTCCCTCTTCTGGTTCAGTCATCTGTTGAGGAGAACAGAAAAAAAGCACACGATTTGAATGCGGGTTTTATTAATAAAAGATCTGAGACCCTCCTTAACGAGATCGGAAGTTATGTAAAAAACAATTTTGGTTTCGGAGCATTCAAATTCATAGACAAATCCACAAAAAAGACAATTAATACAGCATCAAGCTTAAAAGAGCTGCATGAAGCACTAAAATCAGTCCCACCGGAATCTCTTGCTTACCATGCAAAACAAAATCATTTTTCAAGATGGCTCAGAGCCAGGACACTTTTCCAGATAGCAAAGATATTCAAACCAAAAAAGATCGACGACTTTGAAGATATAGAAGAGGTGAGAAGTTACCTGGTCAGTATAATAAAAAATTACAGAAAAAGCAGCGGAGCGGGAATTATTGCACAGTTCAACAGAGATAAATTCGATGAATTTTCCGGTTTTGCAAGGATCGGCATAGGATCTATAGGAGGTAAAGCAAGGGGTCTTGCCTTCATGGATCATGTCCTCAAAAAGAAAAGTAAAAGCTATTCTTATTACGGTGTCGTAATATCTATACCTCAGACAGTGGTTCTTGCAACAGACATCTTTACAAAATTCATGGAAAAAAATTCTCTCTATGATATTGCCTTTTCAGATTGCGGTGATAAAAAAATATTAGCATCATTTACCGGAGCCGAACTTCCCGGTTTTGTAAAAACGAAACTTTCTAAATTTCTACAAAAAAATAAATACCCTCTCGCCATCAGATCTTCAAGCTTACTGGAGGACTCATATTATCAGCCTTTTGCCGGTATTTATGCTACATATATGGTGGCAAATAACAATAAAAACATTGATACCAGGCTTAAAGAACTCACAACAGCGATCAAATGTGTATATGCCTCAACTTATTTTAAGAGAAGTAAGAAATATTTACAGGCAACAAAAAATGTGATAGAAGAAGAGAGGATGGCTGTAATAATCCAGAAAATATCCGGTGAAGAACACAAAAAAACCTGGTATCCGACTTTTTCCGGTGTTGCGAGGTCAATAAATGATTATCCCATAGGCTACGAAAAACACAATATCAGTATAGCAAATATTGCCGCCGGACTCGGTAAGACCATCGTTGACGGTGAAGTCTCACTCAGATTTTCACCCTCTTTTCCCAACAACACTATTCAGCTGTCCTCGACTGACTATGCTTTAAAATTTACTCAGAAACATTTTTATGCTCTTAATCTTAAAACCTCATCATTCAAAGCAAGTCTGGATGAAAGCGTAAGCCTTTTAAAAAAAGATGTTTATGAGGGATGTGAAGAGGGTGCCTTCGAGCACATTGTTTCAACTTATGACAACTTAAGTAATATCATCAGGGATACGAACGATTTTCAGGGTCCGAAAATAGTCACTTTCGCAAATATTCTGAAAAGAGAAACATTTCCATTAAGCAGGATACTGCTCGATCTTTTAAAAACCCTGGAAAAAAGCATGAGTAACCCTGTAGAGATCGAGTTCGCAGTGAACATTGACCCCGAAAATAACCTTCATTCATTTGATCTTCTTCAGGCCAGGCCGATATCTTCCAATTTTGAACCTGCAGAGATAAATATATCCGATGTTGACAACAGTCATGCCATAATTAAATCTTTTTCTTCACTCGGCAACGGAGTGATCGAGGATCTGTATGACCTTGTCTATGTAGTGCCCGAAAAATTTGATGCTTCAAAAACCGGTGATATTGCCAAAACAATCTCACGCATCAACAAAAAATTCAGTGAATCAGACAAAAACTTTATTCTGATCGGTCCGGGCAGGTGGGGCACTTCTGATCCCTGGCTGGGAATCCCGGTGCGCTGGGCGGATGTTTCTCAGGCGGCTGTAATAGTGGAAGCCGGACAAAAAGGCTTTGTTGTACAGCAAAGTCAGGGATCTCATTTTTTTCATAATATTACAACTTTCGGGGTCTTCTATTTTACAATAAACCCGTTTTTGAAAGACGGCTTTTATGACCTTGATTACCTCGCACAGATCAAGCCTGAATTCGAGGATGATTTTGTCCGTCATATATCTACAGAAAAGCCGATTATTGTAAAAACGGACGGTAAAAGCGGCCATGGAGTCATATTAAAGCCTTAGATATTGCATATTCTTTTTGTAATAAACCGTTTATATGCCCTGTTTTTTGCGGAAAACAGGTCATATACAAAATAAAAAAGGCCTGAAAAATCTATTGACATTAAAAAGGACTCAATTTATATTAAATTTCAAAATGCGAAAAACGCAAACCTAAGAACAAAATGGAGGAAAACGAATGTCAAAACTAGCAAAGAAGTATATGGACATCCTGATCTCGAAAGACCCGAACCAACCTGAATTTATCCAGGCTGCTCAAGAAGTTATCGAGACCATCATTCCGGTACTCGAAAAGCATCCCGAATATGTTGAGGCAAAGATCGTGGAAAGGCTCATCGAACCCGAAAGAGTGATCATGTTCAGAGTGCCGTGGGCCGATGATAAGGGAAAAGTGCAGGTCAACAGAGCTTTTAGAGTAGAATACAACAGTGCGCTCGGACCATACAAGGGCGGATTGAGATTTCACCCGAGCGTAAATTTAAGCATTCTTAAATTTCTCGGCTTTGAGCAGATATTCAAGAACTCCCTGACAACTCTTCCCATGGGCGGAGGCAAAGGTGGTACGGATTTTGACCCGAAAGGTAAATCAGACAACGAAGTTATGCATTTCTGCCAGAGCTTTATGACCGAACTCTGCAGACATATAGGTCCCGATACAGACATACCCGCCGGAGATATCGGCGTGGGCGGCAGAGAGATAGGTTATATGTTCGGACAGTATAAAAGGATAAGGAATGAATTTACCGGCGTCCTTACCGGAAAAGGAAGGAACTGGGGAGGTTCATTAATAAGACCCGAAGCAACAGGATACGGCGAAGTCTATTTTGCCCAGAACATGCTTGCCGAAAAGAAGGATTCTTTAAAAGGTAAAACTGTAGCTGTAAGCGGCTCGGGAAATGTATGCCAGTACGCGATCGAAAAGGTAAATGAGCTTGGCGGTAACTGTATAACCATATCTGACTCTTCGGGAACAATTGTTGACTTAGACGGCATCAAAGGAAAGAAATGGGGATACCTGATGGAACTCAAGAACATCAAGAGAGGCAGGGTAAAAGAATATGCCACAAAATTCAAAGGTGCCAAAGTAAAGTATTACGAAGGCAAAAGTGTATGGGATGTGATCAGGGACCAAAAGATCAAGGTGGATGTGGCTCTTCCATCCGCAACTCAGAATGAGATAGATGTAAGCCACGCAAAAGCTCTTGTAAAAATGGGATGTAAAGTTGTTTCCGAAGGTGCGAACATGCCTTCACTTCCCGAGGCTCAGGACATTTTCATTAAGAACAGAGTGCTGTACGGCCCCGCAAAGGCGGCAAATGCCGGCGGAGTTGCAACTTCAGGTCTCGAAATGAGCCAGAATTCATTAAGAATGTCATGGACAAGAGAAGAAGTTGACGCTCATCTTCAGAGGATCATGAAGGACATTCATGACAATTCAAAAGCTGCAGCTATAAAATACGCACCGGAAAAAGACGGATACATCAACTATATGGCAGGCGCAAACATCGCAGGCTTTATAAAAGTCGCGGACGCAATGATGGACCACGGTGTTGTCTGATAAGTTCAGATCACAGTTTATTAACAAAAGGGCGGATCTTCCGTCCTTTTTTATTTTAAATTTGTTAAAATTAAGCTTGAAAAAACTAAAAAATAATCTTTAAATACTGTTATAAATAAACGGAGCTAAAAAATGGAGCTGTACGACATTAATAAATTTTCCGAAGAAAAACTGTATTTTAAAGAGGAGCCCTTTGGAAGCCTGATGCAAAAAAGGATAAAGGATATTTTACTTATATGCAGTAAATATGATGAATTCCTGCTCGAAGTGGACGGTAGGATCGATGAGCAGATATTTCAGGAATATGTTGCTTTGAGCATCCGGTATCCCCCGCAATTCACGCAGGTGTCAAATCAGGAAGAAGCATTCGAAGCATTAAGATCAAAATCCTTCGATCTGATCATCACTATGGTCAACCTCGGTGATATCATGCCATTTGAGCTCGCGGAAATGATCAATTCCGAGTTTCCCGATATTCCTATTGTTGTCCTTACTCATTTTTCGCGGGAAGTCTCAAAATTTATAGCAGATAAGAATACCGAACACATTGACTATGTCTTTTCATGGCTGGGAGATTCAAGCATCATGCTTGCAATAATAAAACTGATCGAAGATAAAATGAATGTCGATCATGATGTTGGAGAAGTGGGATCGAACTGTATTATACTTGTGGAGGACTCAATAAGATATTATTCCAGTTATTTGCCCAGCATGTACAAAATCCTGTTCCATCAGACCCGTGATCTTATGTCGGAGGGGCTC
>JAWOER010000202.1:0-7863 GCA_046482655.1 Candidatus Delongbacteria bacterium
CAAAGGATCGAATTTAAAGAGCCTGAGGGTACTATCAATCAGTGTCTTGATCCCGAGTTTAATTCTAACGGCAAAGATCTCTATTTTACCGTGCGTATTCAAAAAGAAGATAAGAATAGCAAATATAATAAGTATAATAATATCGCATGTGTAAAAGATATATTCAGTTTTGAAAAAGACGGTTTTGCAGATGTGGATTATGAGCTCATATTCAATAAACGGTTCGATCAGAAAAAAGTTGTTTGTTCGCCGGCAGATCCGAATGTTTTTGCCTTTATTTCATATAACAAGGATTTTAAGGACGGTTATGGTTATGCTGATTACTCTCTGGTCATACACGATAATGAGAGTAATAAAACAGAAATAATTGAAAGGATGAACGGGTTTAGAGATTACCCCTACCAGTGGAGTCCTTCGGGCGATAAACTTTTTTACACAAAAGCCATGTCACTTTCTCTTACACCGAGAGATTTTAGAGATGACAGGATAAATAAAATTAATTTGCACGCAGCCGATATTGTCACAGATCCCGAAAAAATAACAATTACTGTAGAAGAAAATGAAAGCTCTGATATTATTCTCGGTGATGTTGCGACCAAGGAATACGGAATATCTTTTGTTGACGACGATACCGTTCTTATGGCAAAATACGATCCTTACGAATCGATCTTTATGATAGATATGAAAAAGTGGCGTCTTAATGAAGGTTTTTATGTAAAACAGCTGCCCATCCCCCAGGAGAATGATTTTCCCGTACTCACAAAAGAATATTTTTATTTTTTAAGGTACGATTATTACCAGGAGGCCGTCGTGAGCACAATCTGCCGTATTCCCTACATCGTCAGGATCGATGAGGAAGCCTTGAGAAAGAAAAAAGAGAGAAGGGCTGAACGGTCGGCCAAAAAAGCTCAGCAGGAGACGGGGGAATAAATTTTAAAGATTGAAAAAATATGTTGGTGGTCCATTATTTGACCCTCCTTTTGTGTTATAATACCGGTGAACGTTAAAAATGGTAAAAAAACAAAAAGGAGTAACACCATGGAAAACCAAAACTACAACAACGAGGTTTACAGCGCAAACTTCACAAGCGGCAACAGAACATATTTTATTAATATGCTCGAAGCCAAAAACAAGTCGAAATATGTAAAGATCACAGAAAGCAGGAAGGTGGCCGATAATGAATTCCAGAAGAATAGGATCATGCTTTTCCAAAACGATCTTTTCAAGCTCTCCAGAGTGCTCGACAAAGCCATCGGCAGGATAAGAACGAAGGATAATGAAGGGATCGTAAACAACAGTCTTGTTCCTGACGGTTCCCGGAAAGAAGAAGAGTTCGAAGCTGAAACCGAAGAAGTATCCTCTTCAGATACCGAATTTCCGAATTCAGGTAAAAGGTGGACGACCGAAGACGAGGAAAAGCTGGAATTTCTTTTTAAGGCCGGGAAAACAATAGATGACCTGACAGAAATATTCGGCAGAAGGCCGGGCGGGATCGAAACACGGCTCCAAAAACTTCATCTCGCGGAATAACCACAGATTTAAAAAAAAGGCCTGACGCATTTTCAGGCCTTTTTTGTTTGTATATGAATACAAAATAAACTATATTACCTTCCGGCAGTATAAGATAAAAATACCTGCAGACAATGTGACACAGAACACATCGGTTCATTGATCAGGCTGTTAAATTTTTGTGTATGTAAAAAAAGGTGCGAAATTGATAAAAAAAGGTGATCTCATAGACTCTTCATACAGGGTGGAGGACATACTGGGCAGCGGTGCTCAGGGTGTTATTTATCATGTAAAAACACAAAGCTCAGAACAGGACCTGGCTCTCAAACTTATCGATATTTCCACAAAAGATATGAGCGGGTTCAATGAGATACTGGATTCTGTAAAATCAGAATTTTCGATAATCAGATCTCTACATCATAAAAATATTATAAGTGTTTATGATTTCGGTTACGATAAAATATCCGGTAAATATTACTACACAATGGACTTTCTTAAGGGTTGCGATCTAAGCACTTTTGTGTCAGGAGGTCAAAGCAGTATAAAATTTCCCGGAATTGTATATCAGATACTTGACGGTCTCAACTATCTCCACTCAAACAATATTATTCATTTTGATATCAAACCGGAAAATATTTATATTACGGAAGAAACAAAGAATCCTACGGTTAAAATACTGGATTTTGGTCTTTCGGAAATTAAAAAGCATAACAAACAGAACAATATTGCACGCGGCACACTTTCATACATAGCACCCGAATTTTTTTTGGATCCCACCAGGATAGGTCCCAAGATCGATCTTTACTCGCTGGGAATCACACTTATCCATGTCAACAAAAAGATCACAGGTTCAAATACCGGTTCGGCAGGCAAAGGCAGTCTGATCAGCGCCATCAACAAAGAGCATAACAGGAATATGGAGCTTTTGAGCACCTTTAAAGAAAAAAAGATCAGGTCTTTTATTTCTCAACTCACCGAAAAAAATCCGGGCACCAGAATATCTTCAGCTATAGAGGCAATTATTTCACTTAACCGTATATTCAATCTTGATTATCAGGTTCCCAGGGTGCAGCATATAACCTCTTTTCTCAATAATCCGAAATATATTTTGAGGAACGAAATATATGATCAGGTAAATATTTTAAGAAAAAATACTATTGTAAAAAAAAGCGGGAAATCTGTACTTTTGACCGGAGAGACCGGTGTGGGAAAGAGCAAGCTTTTAAACCAAATTGTTTTCGAAGCAAAATTGAGTCTGGATAAGATATTGAAGATGTATCTTGACGATAATACGAGCGAAGATTTTTTTGTGGGGAAACTGCTTTATAAAAAAGTTTATAACCTCTACCGCAATGATATTGATATTGACGCGGATTATAAAAAAATAGAGAACGAACTGAACACAATAATAGAAAAAGAACAGGACTATTCCTATATATTTGATCCAATAATAGACTTTATATTTAAATGTTCATCCTCAGGAGTTTTGAGACTTACTCTGCTGCTGGACAATTATGAAAGATATGACACAGAATCAATAAGGTTCGTGAACAGACTTTCAAATATTAATAAGAATTCAGGCAATGTTTTTTTGGTAATATCTATAGCGACCGACAAAATGAACGATGTTGTAAGCCAAAGCTATAAATTAATGCAGTACGATCCCGATATTCAAAAGGTGGACATACCGTCTCTGTCTTACAAAGAAACTTCAGAAGCCATAAATATTCTTTTGGGTAAAATAGGAAGCCTTCCCTCTGATTTCACAAAAAAACTTTATGACCATTCCGGAGGCAACTTCAGAAAGCTGATGATGTATTTTGACGAATTTTTTCAAAAAGGAGTTCTGGCTTATGTTTCGGGCCTCCTCTTATTCAGAAGCAAAGATAAATTTGATCAGATTCTTGATTCAAAGATCGGCAGATCGGCAAAAAGCATTATAGACGGTCTGGACGAAAAGGAAACCGGTATCCTCAAACTGCTGTGCTCAACATTTAATAAACTCACATTCTCAGAGATCCAGCAGTGCGTATCTGTTTCGGATTACGATCTAAATAGAGTGCTTACTTCACTTGTCAACAGCGAACTTATAAGCGGCTATGAAGAGCGTTTTAAGGCTATAAAGAGCGATGTAAAGGATTATGTGTTCAATAAAACATCCAAGTCCGAACATACAGAAATTTACCGGCTGATCTCCAATTTAGATCATAAAGATAAATTTTCCAAGTATGCTCGCATACTGCTGAAAATAGTTATTACGGAAAAAATCTCTGATTTAAACATGATCGATGCATATATTGATAAACTCATTAAGAGCGATTCTAATGATAATCTTTTTTATTTACTTTTAAATTCCATAAAGATGACAAAGGAGCCGAAATTAAGGTTCAGGCTAAGGGTCGGCTATGCCCGGTATCTGATGAAAAAAGATAAAAAGAAAGCGGTAAAGATCGCAAAAAATCTTGACCTGATCTATAGAAAAAAAGATCGTGACGCGACCAATAGAATATGCTTTATCAAACTGAAAATGGAGATGCACGATCCTGTTCTTTACAATTATGATGCTTATAAATTTATTTTAAGATCAATGGAATTTTTGGAGCAGAGTTTGGATATTTCCACATTATCCAAGCTTATAACTGATTTTATAGAAAAACTTCTGCAGACAGGGGAGCATTATGATCAGGGAGTCAAAATCATAGGGCTTCTGGAAAAAAAATTCGCAAGAGAAAAGAACATATCTTTCGAATATCCCAATCTTTTGAATGTTATCAAGATAGTCAACGGTGTTATCGAATGGAAAGATGAGTATGAAAAACTTCTTTCTTCCTACATATCCGAGCACATAAAGGCACAGAGATATAACGACACATATTTCTACTATTTAAAGACCATCGGATACCTTGTGGAGAAGGATCTGTTAAAAAACGATTACAGTGAAAGATTGAGTTATGGTCTGGAAGTCGCATACAGGAATAAAGATGCGGATAAAATGTTTACGATGTTCACAACACTTTCAACTTATTATTATTATAAAGGTGAATTCGAAAAATCGCTCTACTGGGATCAGAAAAAGGTGGACCTTAAACAAAAATTAAGAAAAGAGCTTACGGGCGAAGATATAGGTGATATTGCTACTGTAAAAGCAAATCTTTATTACCCGGTAGGAGAAGTCATAAGTCTGATACAGGAAACCAGAAGACAGGCAAAAGAAAAGAACGATCTTTCGGAATATATTATGCATTTAACAAACGAATTCATCCTGCAGCACAGAAAGGGTGATTTCAGGACGGCAAAAACAACAATAAGAAAAGCTTTTTTAATATTCCGTGCGATACCCGAAAACAGTATTTTACGCCATTACGAAAGAGTCTCAAAATATTTTCCTGAAATATTTTCTAGAGATCAGGCACTAAGAGATCTGAACAATCTGCGAACAGATGCAGTTTCGGAAGAGGTCTATTTGAAAATGAAAGGGTATCTGGACAAATATTATGAGTTCAATATCTGTTACAGATGGGCACCTGACAGGGTGGATGAGGTGCTTTCGGGAGAACTGTCACTGGAAACTCCGATGATGCTTCTTCATTATTTAAAGCAGAATAAAAAGATGCCGAACATAAAAAATGTAATGGAAAGAGTTGAGAACAGGTATAATAACCCCGAATGTACTGGAGATTATCTTGTCCAGCTGGTAACAAAATTCATGCTTTCGAAAGATCCTGTTTTGGTCGATACAATATTCGAATATTCGAGAAAGCTGCACATTTCGGGATATGTTATGATAAATGTCTATACTATAATTCCTTTCATGGAATTTGCCCTTATGGTAAAAGTAAGAAAAGAAAAACTTGCAAAATTCATTTCCTTTTATGAAGAAATTAAAAATTATTTATATAATAATATGGATACATTCCAATTAAAACTTTTCGAATCAACATATTTTTTTCGAAGAGGGAAAAAGATCCTGGAATATTACGAGAGAATATAGAAAATTATTTTTTTGACCAGCCGCCTTTATCGTTGCGGAAATAGGTTTTTGGGGGAGACTGATTAAGATTCATATTAAAGAATGATCCATAGACCAGTTCGGGCTGTGAATTAAATTTAATATCTGTTTCTATTATTCTTTCCATTATAAGCGATCTGGCGCTGTTCTCTTTTTCGATCACCATTAAAGCATTATCTTTCGATATTTTATCGGATTCTTCCAGACGGTCTTTATCAACAAATTCCAGCAAACCGTTTTGGGATTCGCCTATTATGCCCTTAATTTTCAACTCGTTTATATCGTCTTTATAAAATTCTCTGTCCCTTACTGCTTCGACCACATCTTTTCGGTCAGCAGTGATCTTAATATCACCCGAGCCCCTTTCTGAGGCTATCATCCAGGCGTCTTCCTTTATTTTTGTATATTCACCCATAACCTGATTTTCCAGCGCCGTCTTTTCTCCGGTAATTTTTATATCGGGGATATTTACGGTACATGATATCAGCAGTGCTACCAGGAATAATGCTAAAAAAGGTTTCATATTACCGAAAAAGGTCCTCCATTACATAAAGTCTGTTCTCTTTTTGCTCCAAAAGGAAATTTATAGCTCTGAACACTCCTGAAGCAAAAGTTTTTCTGGAACTTGCCTTATGAGTAAGTTCGAGCCTTTCACCGTTCCCCGCAAAGATCACCTTATGATCTCCTACGACATCACCGCCTCTTAGAGTATGGATGGCGATTTCATTTCTTTTACGGGGTTCGGTTATTCCTTTCCTGCCGTAGATCACGCTATATTCGGAGTTGCCGTCAAGAAGAATATCTCTGAGCTTGAGCGCCGTGCCGCTAGGGGCATCGGTTTTCTGATTGTGGTGCATTTCCAGCATTTCTATATCGTAGTCTTCTTTTGTAAGATCGGCTATACATTTCAGCATCCTGCCCAGGATATATATTCCCAGAGAAAAATTAGGTGAATAAAATACTCTTCCTTTTTTAGAGATAGCTTTTATTTCTTCCATTTCTGAATCGTCAAAACCGGTGGTTCCTGTCAAAAAAGGCTTGTTGTGTTCAACGCTGATCTTCAAATGTTCCATGCATGATCTTTTTGAAGTAAAATCTACAACTACATCAATATCATTATGATCAATAACATCGGCCAGTCTGATACCCATACCCAGATTTGTAAGCAGGCATTTTTCGGGGGTTTCGATAATGTATGAAATATTAAAACGGTCGGAATTTTCACAGATATCGTTGATAGCCCTCCCCATTTTTCCGTATCCGCCGCATAAAGCTAGATTTATCATTTGATACCTCCCGGTAAGCTTTTTTGTTAATATATATATTTATGTCCGATTATTCAAAGAAAATATTAAATATTTCAACCACATATAATTTTATCCATTTTAATATCGTGCGGTTCGACGGGCACCTTGTCAACGATCTGAAAATCATAACAGACACCGATCAGTTTCGCCTTGTCTTTGATTTTGCAAAGTATCCTGTCATAATAAGCCTTTCCTCTCCCCATCCGGTTGTTCTCTCTGTCAAAAGCAACTCCGGGAATTAGGGCAAGTTCGATCTCTTCATAGTCTTTAAAGGGTTTTCCTTCAGGCTCAGGAATGGCGTAAATATCTCCAAAAATAAGCTTATGAACTCCTGTGAATTCTTTTAGGTGAAGTTCGTCACCGTTTATAGCAGGAAGGATGAATTTTTTTCTGTGCGACCATTTTAACACAAAATCTCTCGTGTCCACCTCATCGTCCATTGACCAGAATATAAATATTTTTTCTGCACGCCGGAATGCGGGATGTTGTTCTATCTTTCCCATAACCGATGCTGACTTTTTTTTTCTCTGTTCACCGGTAAGTGCTTTTTTGATCTTTTTCATCTCTTTGCGGAGTGCTTTTTTTCTTTGGATTATTTCGGAGTTCATAATCTTCCTGTGTTCATTTTTTAGTCTGTAATATAAAGAATTAATTACCTTTTATAAAAAAAAATGTTTATTTTCCCTTTTTAGTCAAAGTAAAAAAGGGACAGCATATGGAAATAATACGGGCAAACGAATATCTGAAAAACTGTCTTGATACGGAAAATATCAGTATAGCCGTCATACTTGGGAGCGGTTTATCTTTCCTCGAAGATGAAATGAGTGAGGTATCTTATGTAAAGACAGCAGATATACCCGGATATCCCAGATCAACGGTAACAGGTCACAAAGGAACGATAACTGTCGGCTCTTATAAAGGAAAAAAGATCATGATCCTTGGCGGCCGGGTCCATTACTACGAAGGCTACAGCTATGATGAAGTTGTATTTCCGGTAGATCTGCTCCATGCTGCCGGAGTAAAAAACCTGCTTCTTAC
>JAWOER010000044.1:0-5815 GCA_046482655.1 Candidatus Delongbacteria bacterium
GCGGTCAATGATTTAATCCCGGACTCAAGGCTTTATGTGCTGCATGCGATATCCAAAGGTTATTACTGTGAGCTGCTCGATCCTGACGGAAATAATCTGCTGGAGCCGGGACTGATCTCGGAATTAAAGGTTAAAATGGAAGCGGTGATTAAAAAAAACCTTACTTTTGAAAGACACAAATTAAATACTGAGGATGCCATAAACCAGTTTATTGATCAGGGGCTGGATGACAAAGAACTGATCCTGAAACAGAGGAACAGAATATATACCTCAGTTTACAAACTTGACGGAATAATTAATTATCTTTACGGATATCTGGCCCCGTCCACAAAAATGCTGAATGTATTCGATCTGAAAGTCTATTACGATGGTATGTTACTGCAGATACCTTCAGTTTCCTCACCGGAGAATGTGACGAAAAAAACCCCCCAGAAAAAATTGTTCGAGATAATAAATGAGCACAGGAACTGGGTAAAACTTCTCGGAGTCAATAATGTGGGAAAGCTCAATCAGCATATTCTTGACGGTAAAGCCGCCAACCTTATAAAGATCGCTGAAGCACTTCATGAGAAGAAGGTGGCGAATATAGCAGATATTATATCGGGAAACAGAGAACTGAGGCTTGTCCTGATATCGGGACCTTCCTCTTCGGGCAAGACCACATTCTCAAAACGGCTCAGTGTTCAGCTCCAGGTGGCCGGATTGCGCCCGATAGTGATCTCTATGGATGATTATTTTGTGGACAGAAGGTTCACGCCCCGGGATGCTGAAGGTGAATATGATTTTGAATCTATCGATGCAATAGACATTAAGCTTTTCAATGAACATTTATTAAAACTGTTCAACGGAGAGGATGTCGAAATACCCAGATTTGATTTTCATGACGGCAAAAGGCTTCCCGGTCCCAAAATAAACTGTTCCGATGATGAGATAATTATAGTGGAGGGAATTCATGCTCTAAATCCCGATCTTACTCCGCTTATTAAAGATTCTCTTAAATTTAAAATATATGTTTCTGCGCTCACACAGATATCAATAGACAGGCATAACAGGATCCCGACAACGGACAACCGCCTGATAAGAAGGATAGTTCGTGATTATAATTACAGGAGTCACAAGGCTATCGATACCTTAAAAAGATGGGCAAGCGTGAGAGCGGGAGAAGAACGAAATGTGTTCCCCTACCAGGAAAAAGCCGATATTATGTTCAATTCGGCATTATTATATGAGTTCAGTGTATTAAAAAAATATGCTGAATCAATGATCAAAGAAGTACCTGAAAATGTTCCCGAATATGCAGAAGCTATGAGGCTTTTAAAATTCCTTTCCTTTTTTGTGCCCATGGGCAATGAGGACATCCCCAACACCTCAATATTAAAGGAATTTACCGGCGGGAGCAGTTTCGAATATTAGCAAAATTTAAAAGATGTTTTAAATAAATTAAAACTCTAAATAATTTTCTTGATATTATCAACATAATAGCATAATATTGTTATGTTTACAGTGTGAAGCGAAAAAAGGGTGTTTGTTTATGAGAATTGCATATTTGCCGCTAATAAAAAAAGCAGTCAAAGAAGATCTTGGAAAGAACGGAGATATAACATCGGATTCTATTGTCCCGGTACAAAAAAAAGGCAGAGCTGTTTTAAAATCAAAATCCTCAGGGATCATTTCCGGTCTGGAGGTTTTTGAGGATACATTCTTCTTTCTTGACAGGGACTTAAAGATCGAAACCTTTTTCCGCGACGGGGATCGGCTGATCAGGGGAGATATTGTCGCGATAATAAAAGGTAATCTGAACTCTATATTAAAAGCCGAAAGGACTGCTTTGAATTTTATTCAGAGAATGTCCGGCATATCCACTTTGACTTCTGAATTTGTCAAAGCCGTCGAAGGAACAGGAACAACAATACTGGATACCAGGAAAACACTGCCCGGTTTTAGAACACTGGACAAATATGCTGTAGCAAAAGGCGGCGGTAAAAATCACAGGACAGGACTTTTTGATATGTTCCTGATCAAAGATAATCATATTTCTTCCGCAGGAAGTATAAAAGAAGCAGTGAAAATGGTTTTGGAATACAAAAAACAAAAAAAACTCAGGTCACTGATAGAAGTGGAGGTTAAGACCGTATCCGAATTTAAAGAGGCTTTGGATCTGGAATTAGACCGAATTATGCTCGATAACATGGATATAGATCAGATCAGAGAATGTATATCACTCAATAAAGGGTCAAAAGAGCTTGAAATCTCGGGAAATGTTAATATAGATTCAGTATCTGCTCTTGCCGGAACTGGTGTTGATTATATTTCTATAGGATCGTTAACCCACAGCGTCAAAGCTTTTGATCTCAGTCTTTTAGTGGAGCAGGAGAGATCTTGATCGTTAAAGCTAATATATTTTCTGCCGTCGTTATTTTTTTTATTTTCGGATGTGCCACAGATTATAAACGGGCACCCTATGGCGGTCCCGACGACAGAGTGAACCCTGTGATAATTTCCACATCGATCCCCCACAATTCCCTCAATATTGAGAAGAATAAGAGCATTAAAATAGATTTCTCAAAATTCATAGACCGAAATTCAGCCAAAAATGCTCTGAGCATCTCACCCCGATCAGCTTTTTCTGCCTCCAGACATATTTGGTACGATAAAAGTCTGAAAATTGATTTTAAGGATCTTTCAGACAATACCACAGTGGTCATTACAATAAACCCCTCCCTGAAAGATACAAGGAATAATCCGTTAAAAGATTCTTATTCCCTGGCTTTTTCCACAGGGGACAGAATAGAAAAAAAACAGGTGACGGGCAGAATAAAAGGTGTGATAAATAAAAACACTATTGTCGAACCGGATTATTCTTCCATAAGGATAAATCTTTATGCAGCTTCTCCCGATCAGCTGATCGATTTTGAAAGAGCTGATCCTGAATACTCCGCGGGAGTTTCATCTGAACTTGTTTTTCAGCTCAATAATATAAGTTCCGGTCTGTACAAGCTGGTCGCTTTTACTGACCGGGATGCCGATTCAAAGCCTGATCTGGATTCAGAAATGATCGCTTTTAGCGAAAAATTTGTTGATCTTTCTGAAAATGACAGCCTGAACTACGAATTTACCATGGGGCAGAACGATGTTGTATCCCCGTTCATAAAAAAAACCGGTCTTGCAGGCAGCAGGATACTCAAGCTGGAATTTTCTGAAGCTATTAATTCTGACACCGGTATCGTTGACAGTTTATTTCTTAACGGTCGGAGTCTGGAATTTGATGAATATCCCGTTAATGAAAAATTCTGTTATATCAGTACAGCATCTGATATTGAAACGGGAGATGAGATCTTGATCAAATTGAAAAGAATACAGGATGATTTCGGAAATTCTATAGAAAAGGAATTAATGACAAAAAGCCATACGGTAACCGATATTTTCAAAAGACCTGATTTTGGCGTAAAAAATCAAATCCCCAAAAAAACAGCTGTCGATTCTAAGCTGAATATTCAGACTAACGATTTTTACAACGACTCGGTCACCGTTACTGTTTTGAACTACGAAGACAGCGTCAGAACAGAGCTTAAGAGAAATGAAGAAATGATACCCTATTTGTACAGAACCGATCTCTCTGATCACAGTATAAACCCCGGTAGTTATGAACTGAGTGTTGCAAAAAGTACTCATAAACCGGAAAGATTCCGGATCGAGATAACAGAAGCAAGAGGCTCAGGCAGTATCAGCGGTAAAATTTCGGACACTGAAATGAATTTGTATATGCTTATATTAAAATGTATCGAAACGAATGCCTACAAAATAAAAAGGATCGCAGATGATAAATTCGATATCACTCTCAGACCGGGCAGGTATTTGTGTGTCGCCTACAAGGATGAACACGGCAAGGGTGTTTTCGGGCATAATATAGTTAAGGATGAATTGGAGAAAGCGGAGTTTTATAGAGATACTGTTCTCGTAAGGAAAAACTGGGAGAGTACGGATATAGATTTTAATTTCGATAATTGAAAAAGGAGATAAAATGTATGCACTGATAATGGCCGGGGGCGTGGGTGCAAGATTCTGGCCGAAAAGCAGACTCAAAACACCGAAACACCTTTTAACTATTATGAACGAAAAAACTATGCTCGAAAATACGATCGAACGACTCGACGGTCTGATAGAAAGGGATAAATGTTATATAGTGACAAATAAAGATCAAAAGGATAATATTCTCAAGTCTACGAATATAGCAAGCGGCAATGTTCTGGCCGAACCTTTCGGCAAAAATACAGCTGCAGCGATAGGTTACGGGGCTGTAAAACTTCTTCTCAGGGACCCTGATGCGTTTATGGTCGTTCTTCCGGCAGACCATTATATAAAGGATGTTCCAAAATTCAACAGGTTGATAAAGAAAGCTGTCGATTACTGTAAAAAAGCACCTGATTCTATAGTTACTATAGGTATTCAGCCCACCCATCCCGAAACAGGATACGGCTATATTCAGATAGGTAATGAAGTCGGAAAAAAGGTGAGGGAAGTAAAGTCATTTGCCGAAAAACCGAATTTTGAAACAGCATTAAGATTTTTAGAAAGCAAAGAGTTCGTCTGGAACAGCGGGATGTTCATCTGGAAGGCGGAAACAATAATAAAAGAGATAAAGAAGCATATTCCCGATCTTTACGACAGCCTGATGGATATTAAGAAAGCTCTGGTGAACAATGCGCCCGAATCTGTGATAGAAAGAATATATACAGAAATGAGGTCAATATCAATAGATTATGGAGTTATGGAAAATGCAGATAATGTAAAAGTACTTCTCGGAGATTTCGGGTGGTCGGATGTTGGCAGCTGGTTTGAAATTTACAGGCTTAAAGAAAAGGATAAAGAAAAAAATGTTATTGACGCCGGGAAATTCATATCAATAGATACTGAAGGTTGTCTTGTCTCATCCGAAGATAATACTAAGCTGATATCGTGTATAGGACTAAGGGACATGGCCGTTATAGATACCAAAGACAGCCTGCTTATTACTCCTCTTTCAAGATCTCAGGATGTAAAGAAGATCGTTGATAAGATCAAGGTTATCAAATTTAACAAAGTTCTCTGATCATTTTTTTTGGCTACACCGACATTAAATATAGAGGCGGACGGTAAATATGGATGAAAAATACAAGATCGACTTTTTAAGATCAATATCATTATGCGATGATATGGATACAGGCGAGATAAGACATCTTTCCGAGCACTGTCTGATAAAAAAATTCAGCAAAAGAAATATCGTATTTCTTGAACAGGACCTGGGTAACATGTTCTACATTATCCATACCGGCAAGATTAAGATAACAAAAATCAGCAGCGAAGGGAACGAAGTTGTTCTCTCAATTCTCGGTCCGGGCGATTTTTTTGGAGAAATGAGTCTGCTGGACCACAACAGGAGAAATGCAAATGCCATAGCACTGGAGGATCTAAAACTTTTTACGATGGCAAGAAACGAATTTTTGGATGTACTGCACAAAAACACGGCCTTCACTTTTAATTTGCTTAAAACTTTTGCCGTAAGACTGCGGTCAACCGATATCAGAGTAAAAAGCTTTTTTCTGGACGATGCTCAACAGAAAGCTCTGATGATGCTGCACGATATGAGCGAGAAAATGGGGATTAAAGCAGGCGAAAATATGATACTCAGAGATATGCCCAATCAGACGGATCTTGCCAATCTTACCGGAATATCCCGTGAAACCCTTTCGCGGATCATCAAGAAGTTTGAAATGAATGAACTCATTACAAGAGACGGCAAAAAAATAATCATACGAAATTATAAGGATTTTGTGGA
>JAWOER010000058.1:0-4047 GCA_046482655.1 Candidatus Delongbacteria bacterium
AGCGGATAGCCTCCGAAAGTGGAGCCGTGAGATCCGGGTGTAAAAACTTTCATGATCTTTTTGTCCGCCACGACAGCAGAAACAGGTATTACTCCGCCGCCGAGAGCTTTTCCAAGTGTCATAACATCGGGCCTTACTTTTTCGTGATCACAGGCAAATTTTTCTCCTGTTCTTAAAAATCCCGTCTGCACTTCATCTGCTATAAAAAGAACATTATTCTTTGAACATATTTCCCGAACCGACTTAAGATATCCTTCATCGGGAACAAACACACCGGCTTCGCCCTGGATCGGCTCGATAAGGACTGCGCATGTATTGGGTGTTATGGCTTTTTCGATCGCTTCGGCATCATTATATTTAACTATCTTGAAGCCGGGCGTATAAGGTCCGTAATTCGTTCTTGCAACAGGATCGGTAGAAAATGAAATAATGGTCGTTGTCCTTCCGTGAAAATTTTCTTCTGCAACAATTATTTCCTGATCCCCGTTCTTTATGCCTTTTTCTTCCACACCCCATCTTCTTGCGAGCTTGATCCCGGTTTCCACAGCTTCGGCTCCTGTGTTCATAGGAAGCGCCATTTCATATCCGGTATATTCACACAGTTTCTTTAAAAATCCGCCCATCACATCGTTGTGGAAGGCTCTCGAAGTGAGTGTGCATCTGTTGGCCTGATCAGTTAACGCCTTGATTATTTTCGGGTTTCTGTGCCCCTGATTAACTGCTGAGTAAGCAGAAAGAAAATCATAATATTCTTTTCCTTCGGGATCTTTAACAGTTATTCCCTCTGCCTCGGCTATTACTACCGGAAGAGGATGATAATTATTTGCCCCGTACTTCTCGTCAAGTTCAATTATTTCTTTCGTGCCAAGCATTTTCTCTCCTATTTTGTTTAAAAATTATTTGTTGGAACATGATCTCGTTTTAGTTGGATCTTATCACCAAGATAATCTTTTTATTCGTTATGTCAAATCAAATTTTTTACTAAAATTTTTTACTAAAAGGTATAGCCGATCGAAAAGTGGAAGGCTCCCTCTTTCCAGCCGTCTTTGACATCGGTCGGAAATCCGTAAAGAATTCCCATAGCACCTATGGGCGTGATGTAGCGGAGTCCTGTTCCGACAGTAGTTCTGAACACATCATCTGCGGCAGCAGACTGACCGACAAACCCGTTATCTGTAAAGAATGGTATTTCCCAGTTGTTTTTGAACTCAAATCTCAATTCGAAAGTGAACAAAGCCGCCGTTTTTCCCCCTGCAGGATCTCCGTTTTGATCAAGCAGAAGCGAGTTGTTGGCAATCCCTCTGACTGTTCCCGTTCCGCCGAGGTAAAAAAGCTGATCAACTGAAGGCTGGAATCTCCGGTCTGTCTCCTGAAGATAATTCAGGCGTCCGAAAAGAGCAAAGGTTAACATTTCGAGGGGCGTAAAAAAATATTTAAGATCAATTTTATATTTAATAAAATCGTCCTCGTTGTTGTCGATGCCTGTAGAAAACTCTGTCTCGAGATTGGCATAAAGACCTTTCCTGGGCACCATAAAGGAATCTCTTCCGTCCCAAAGCTGACTTATTCTTAGTCTTCCTGTATTCTTCACGATATTCGAATCCCCTCCGTCAGTGCTTTTCAAAAAAAGTTCTTTATTCTCGACCAGGACCTGCACAGAGGTTTTAAGTCTGTTTTCCCATCTGTAATTGACTCCCGTTCCAAGACCAAGGGCTTCAGTCTCAAAATCAAGGTTGTCCTCCTGGCCTTTTTGCCAGTAGGGTGAAATGTTTCCTGCCAGATTAACAGAAAATAACACAGGCTCGATAAAATTAAGATTCACGGACTGTCTTACAAAAGAGGCTTCAGTATTTATGTTGATCTCTTTGTTCAAACCAAAAAGATTCTTATTTCCAGCGGATAAGCTTACAAAAGGCCCAATGTAGCTTTCATAACCTGCCGCTGCCTGAAAATAGTACGGCGGATATTCTTCAACATTAATAAGAACATCTACAGTGTCGTTTTTTGATTCAATACCGGGAGTGAAAGCTGATACCGATTTAAATATCTTCTGATCCCTCAAATTTCTCTGGCCTTCCGAAAGTCCGAGTATTGAGAACGGTTCTCCTTCTGAAACAGGCAGAAGGTTTTTAATATTTTTATCTCTTGTTTTTAAATTACCGGTAGCATATATCTTACCTGTCGTAGCAATATTATTCTGCTGTATGGTAAATGTTATATCCGCTTTAGAACTGTCTTTTGAAAAACTGATTGAATTCTTGACTTGAGCGTAAATATATCCTTTTGACGCCAAAATACCTTTTATACGGTCAGTTTTTTCTGTAATTATGCCGAAATTATAAGGGCTATTTTTCAGCTTTGATGATATAGCCTCAAGTTCTTTCTTAACAGGTTTGTACGAGCCTTCGAAATTCACTTCTCCGATATGGGTTCTCATGTCTTCTCTGATCTTAAATGATATAACAACACTGTCTTTGTTCCTGTTCATATCCAGACTGCCTTTAATCTTTGCGGAAAGAAATCCGTTCTGAGCATAAAACGCCGTCAGGTTCCTTTCGTCATCCTCCCATTTCCGTTTATCGAAATAGTCAGACAATCTCCACCATCTTGAGACAACGCTGTTCAGGTATTGTTTCAGTTCTTTGTCGTCATAACTTTCGTTACCGGTAAATTTGATCTCTGAAATATATGTTCTCGGTCCTTCTTCGATAAATATGCTGATCTCGCCGCATTCGATCTTATCGCATTTATACAGAGAATCGCTCCAGTCAACTCTAACATCGTTAAATCCCTCTTCTTTGTATCTGTTTTTGATACCACGAACGATCTGTCTTGCTGCAACAGATGCTCTTCTGCCTTTATATAACAGATCAGTTTGCTCACTGAGTGCCCAGTTCCAGAAAAAATCATTTCCGTTCAGCACCACCTTATATTTAGGGCCTTCATTAACGGTGAATTTTATATCTGCAACCTGTTCATCGTGATCAAATTCTGTTGAGCCTGTAACCTTTACTTCTGCGAATCCCTTTTCTTCGTAAAAATCTCTTAACGATTTTATGTCCCCGTCGTAGCTGTCGGGAATAAAGCGGCCGGGTTCACTCGGGAGATAGCTTCTCCAATAAGTGTTCAATTCTTTCTTCAGCCTGAAATCCGAATAATATGTATTTCCTTCAATTTCGATGTTGCGGATGACACTGTATCCTGTTTTTGTAACTTTGATGTGTAGTTTTTTAAGTTTTTCAGATACTTCTTCAGCTTCTGTCTCCACTCTTACAGAATCGTAGCCTTTTGCTTTAAGATATTCCCTTAATATTCCCATCTGATCACGAATATCTTCTTCATCATAAATGTTGCCGGGATAGAGCGATATTCTGTCGAGCAGTTCGGTAGAAAAAAACGGATAGATATTATAGAATTCAATATCTGATATTCTTACAGCATTCACAGCTTTAAGCATAGTTTCATTCGCACATAGTATAGTGATAGCTGAAAGCAGAATAAAGAACGCTATTTTCAGACTTCTTATCATCTGAACTCCTTCCTGAAGTGAGTTTCCGCTCCGAATGACCCGTCGGTTGACTGGAATCCGGAAAATATTATATTCTCGAGAAGCTGATAATCAGCTATCCCCCTCTGGATCATCTCCGAACCGCTGTTAGAAACTGAATATTTGAGAATAAGCCTGTCCGATATCTTCTTTCCGACTGTAATTCCGTATCCGGAAGTATCTTTGGCGGAAAAATCGTCAGCCACTCCGACCTCAATAAAGTCCAGTCCGGTCTTTTTTGCAATATTTTCAGAATATGCATTGGTCAGCCAGTCGGCAATAAGTTTTTCTTTTGACACTCCCTCTCCGCCGGAGGAAAATTGTGATGTTTTCCGACCGAAAATGAGAATCGAAAGAATATCGGCATCGCTTTCGGGAGGTACAGATGACAGAGAAAATTTCGGGTTTGAAAGGTTCTCCGATATAGAAAGAAATATTTTGTAATTATTGACCTCTGTCTCACTTTGAATATCTGCAGTGGGAAGCATTCCGTAAACCGG
>JAWOER010000135.1:0-6880 GCA_046482655.1 Candidatus Delongbacteria bacterium
AAATTGAGTGTTTACAACATCAGCGGGCAGAGAGTTGCAGAACTGGTAAACGGGAAAACGAAGTCAGGTTTTCATACCGTTGATTTTAATGGCGAAAAATTAAATTCCGGTGTATATTATTATGTACTTAACATTGACAATGAGTCTTTAAGCAAGAGAATGCTTATGATAAAATAGGAGGCCTTTTATGAAGAAAATATTATTGGCAATAATCATGGCAGGTTCTTTCGCACTCCACTCCGCCGACAGTTTAAAAGTTGTTTGGGGGATGGTAAACTGGAATGGAATGGAGTTCACTGAATTAGAACTTGAGAATGTAACTTACAAAGCTTGGATTGAAAACTATAATGAAAGTTACATGTCCAACATTACGACAGAAGCCGATCATGGAAACTCAATAGAGTTTTATGCCGATATTCGCGGTGTGTGCGTAATAGATTTCGACAATTTTACTGACTGGACTTGGAGAGCTGGTGATGAGCTACATCTATATGTAAAAGATTACAACTGGTCAAAAGATGAATCTTTTTATGAAGCTTATGCCGATTGGAGCATACCTGAAAATGCGGAGAATTTTTATGATCTCGGATTCGAAGATTTGACAGGGTACGGGGGTTACCCGATAAGCTCATGGATACCGAGAGCTGTTATTGCCGATGTTTATATAGGATGCGTGGATAACAATGGAGACAAGTTCGATTTCAGCGCATATCCATACGATAATGTAAGCTTCAAATGTTGGGTCACAGGCAGAGAGAATGAGATAATAGATCAGAATTCACCGGGCTCATCTTTTGTTGACTGGACATCTGATTCGGTACTCAAGATTATCCGTAGTGACTTCGAAACCGGCTGGGACAACGGGGACACACTAAATGTGAGCATAAAACAATGGATCCCAGATCAGGGTTTTTATACCGGAGAAAAGCAATTCGTTTTTACTACAACACATTCTTTTTCACATTACGGTCCATATGACATCAGATTCGGCCTTGGTGAAGATGCCGGAGGTAATCCTGTAATGGCAGATACATGGACTGATGATAGCAGTATAGATGGAATTTTACCTGAGATAAATGAGCTCTACCAAAACTATCCAAACCCGTTCAATCCTGTAACGCAGATCAAGTTCGCACTGGCTAAGACAGCCGATGTAAAACTGAGTGTTTATAACATCAGCGGCCAGATGATCGCCGAGCTTGCTAATGGTTCAAGACAGGCAGGTGTTCATGCGATTGAATTTGATGGGTCAAGGTTGAATTCAGGTGTTTACTACTACACTCTTGAGACTGACGGAAACAAAATCACGAAAAAAATGGTTCTGACAAAATAATAATGATGTTTAAAATGCACAAAGACTAGGGTTTTTTCATAAAGACCGTATTTTCAAGGAGTATCCCACCGAGAAGGAGAAGAATTGCCGGCAGAAGAAAAATGTGATATTTTTCGTGAAATCTTTTGTATGATTTGACCTCTATTTTCGTCTTTTCAAGCTCGTCGATCTCGCTGTAGATTTCTCTGAGTTTTTCTTCGTCATCGGCCTTAAAATACTTGCCTCCGGTTATGGTAGCGAGATCGGAAAGCATCTGCTCGTCTATCTTGAATTCAACTTCTCTTAAAAATGTCTGGCCGAACGGATTCTTGAACGGGTACGGTGCTCTTTCCCTGCCGATACCGATCGTGTAGAGCTTGATCTCCATTGCCGCTGCGACATGCGCAGCTGTTTCCGGTTCGACTTCGCCCTTATTGTTATCCCCGTCTGTCAAAAGAATTACCACCTTACTTTTTGCCTCACTGTGCTTAAGTCTGTTGACAGAAGTTATAATACCCGATCCTATTGCCGTACCATCCTCAATAACGCCCATTTTTATCTTTCTGGTAAGCTCCTCGAGTATGCCGTAATCCGTTGTGAGGGGACACTGTGTATAGGCTTCGCCCGCAAAAACGACCATTCCGATCCTGTCATTCTTTCTTCCGCGGATAAACTCTCTTGCAACTTCAAGTGCGGCTTTAAATCTGTCAGGCTTAAAATCCTGTGCGAGCATGGAAGTGGAAATGTCAAGTGCGATTACAATGTCTATTCCTTCTGTTGTCGTTTTTGACGACTCTGATGTTGACTGTGGTCTTGCAAGAGCGAGTATTAAGAGTATCGCAGCGAGAACTTTTAACACGAAAGGTAATCCGATCAGCCTGACTCGAAGGGTCTTCTTTATACCCTTAAAAGGTTCAGAACCGGAAAATCGGATATGTGTAGTTTTCTTTTTAATAAAATGATAAATCAGTGCAATTAAGGGGATAAATACAAGATATATATATTGAGGATCATTAAACTTATATATCATTTCTTCTTCCCGTCCGTTTCTTCTTTAAGTTTATCCACAGCGTGATAAGCGAAATCGAGGAAAGATTTCAGTTCGGCTTCAAGAGGTATAAATTTGGCGTACTTTACAAAGTCGGTCACCTCGAGAAGCTTGTCGGCGTTCTCAAGAGTTTCCGCATCGGTCACTCTCTCTCTGATTTCAGATTTTAGTTCCTCTGTCGGAAGCTCTGCACCGGGAAAATCGAATCTGTCCTCAAGAAAATTCCTGAATATCAATGACAGTTCAGCTGCAAAATCCTTGAACTCGCCTTTTTCGAGAAGTTTCTTTTGCTTTAACCTGTTCAAATTTTCGATTGCAATAATATGCGCCGGAATTTTCTTTTCTTCCGCTACTTCTGCAGGAAGATTCTTCCTCTTTTTTCTTCGCAGGATCAGCCATATTGCGATGATAAACAAAATGAGAAGCAGTAAAAATATTGCTATATACCATTTTTCACGCACAGACATTTTATAGGTCGCAATATCTTTGACAGGGAGTACCATTCCGAGAGAATCCAGCCTTACCCGACGCTCATTCCCAAGAGAGTCTGTGACCGTGACCTTTGTCTCTTTTGATATCGAACGGACATTAATTCGCAAAGAATCACTTTTGAACTCAAAAGCATCTTCTCCTGTTACATATCCGAACTCAAGAGGTTTGAAATAAACTTCTCCCTCTTTGGCGAAAACCGCATATTCATTTACGATCGTCTCTTTGACAGAACCGTCCGAAACATTTCTCGATACAGTTTCAGATTTTACCTGAACAAAATCATCATCACCCGAATTTTTTATCCTGCCCAGATCAGGTGAGGAACCTTCGGGATACACCACTTCTGCTGTTATCTTGAGCCTTTCACCTGTATAAAGCTCTGTTTTATTTGTAAAAACACTTATTTGGGCGTTAAGGGCAAAAAACATAAAAAATATGATCAGGATAATGTTTTTCACCTTTTGGACTTCCTTTTTTTAAAAAACGATATCAGCGGGTGAATATATGGTTCGTTTATTTCCATACTTATGCTTTCAACTCTGTTCTTTCTAAAAAGCAAAGATTTTAATGCAGTCTGCTCATCAATATTCTTTTTAATTATATCCCTGTTCGTCTTACTGCTCAGATCCACGAGAACATTTTTACCGCTTTCATTATCATAAAATTCATAAAGACCCTTTGAAGGAAGGTCCCGTTCTCTTTTATCGTAAAGATCGATAGCTACGAGGTCGTGTTTTTTAGAAATTATCTGCAGCCCTTTTTCGTAATTATCGTCCATAAAGTCAGAGAACAGAAAAGATATAGCTTTTTTCTTTTGAACATTGTTCAAAAATTCAAGCGCAGTCTCTATTGAAGTCCCTGATGAGCCGGGCTGATAGAACAAAAGTTCTCTGATGATCCTGAAAACATGACTTCTGCCTTTCTTTGGCGGTATGAACTTTTCTATTCTGTCGGAAAACATTATCAGCCCGACTTTATCGTTGTTCTTGACGGCACTAAAAGCCAGCAGCGCAGCTATCTCTGCGGCTATTTCCCTTTTCATGTTTTCTACAGAACCGAAATTTCCGCTTGCGGAAATATCTACTACAAGCATCATCACCAGCTCACGCTCCTCTTCAAAAACCTTAACAAAAGCTTTCTTCATTCTCGCTGTAACATTCCAGTCTATAGTTCTGATATCATCGCCATAAAAATATTCCCTAACCTGGGAAAAATTCATACCCTTGCCCTTGAATACCGAATGGTACTCTCCTCCGAACAGCTCGTTGACAGCTTTCCGGGTCTTTAGGTCTATGAATCTGACCTTTTTAAGTATTTCCTTCTGCTTTTCCTTTTCTTCCATAACGCTAAGGGATCTCGACTTTATCAAATATTTTCTTTACAATATCTTCAGATGTGATCTCCTCGGCTTCAGCTTCATAAGTAACAGCTATCCTGTGGCGCAGAACATCCATTCCGATAGTCCTTACATCTTCAGGCGTAACAAACCCTCTCCTTTTCATAAAAGCCTGGGCTTTTGCGGCAAGAACAAGATAGATCGAGGCTCTCGGGGATGCGGCAAAGTCAATTAGAGATTCAATATCTTTTAAGCCGTATTTTTCCGGTGTTCTCGTGGCATTGACGATATCGACGATATATTTCTCGACTTTTTCATCAATATATATCTCCCTGATTATCTTTCTGACCCTTATGATCTCTTCAGGCGTGATCACAGGTCTGATCTTTGCTTTCTTCTGAGCTGTCACTCTCCTCATTATCTCAAGTTCTTCGGCCGGAGTAGGATAAGTGATCTTTAATTTGAGCATAAACCTGTCAACCTGTGCTTCGGGCAGCGGATAAGTCCCCTCCTGCTCTATCGGGTTCTGCGTTGCGAGCACGAGGAAGGGTTCTTCGAGATAGAAAGTGTTCTCGCCTATAGTCACATGCTTTTCCTGCATAGCCTCAAGCAGCGCTGACTGAACCTTTGCAGGAGATCTGTTGATCTCATCCGCGAGGATAATATTTGAAAATATCGGACCCTTCTTTGTCTCGAATTTGTTCGTATTCTGGTTGTATATCATGGTACCTATCAGGTCTGCAGGCAGAAGATCAGGCGTGAACTGTATTCTCTGATAACTCACATCGACCGCTTTTGCCAAAGTCTTTACCGTCTCTGTTTTGGCCAGGCCGGGAACACCCTCCAGCAAAACATGACCTCCCGTAAAAAGGCTTGTTAAAAGCCTGTCAACCATGTATTTTTGACCAACTATGATCTTACCTATCTCCATTGACAGGATATCAAGGAATTTGCTTTCTTTTTCCACTCTTTCGGTTATTTCCCTGATGTCTGAATTCATAGACGCTCCTTTTGGCTTATATTATGTTTTTCGCTTTATACTGTTAAGTGCCTGATTTGTTCGGAAAGAGATAAATTTTTTACAGGCCCGGATAAATATCCGGAACGAATCATTTTTTTGTAAGATCCTTTATCTTTTTTTCGACATCTCTGATCTTGTAAATAATGTCGGGAAGTCTGCTTAAAGAAGCATCTATTTTTCTCTGTTTTGAGATTTCTCTGCAAGGTGTTCCTGTTACCACGCTACCGTCTTTCAGATCTTTGGAAACACCTGCCTGGGCACCGATCATGACTCCGGACCCTATTTTTATGTGTCCCACAAAACCGACCTGTCCCCCCACCATACAATTATCTCCTATGCTGGTGCTTCCAGAAATTCCAGTCTGAGCGGCCATGGCAGTATTTTGTCCGATATCCACATTGTGGGCTATCTGCATAAGATTATCGAGTTTTGCCCCTCTTCTTACGATAGTAGAGCCAAGTGTGGCGCGATCTATGCATGTATTGGCCCCTATCTCAACATCGTCCTCTATTATTACATTTCCAACCTGGGGTATCTTATCATATGCTGACTGGTTCGGAGCAAAGCCGAACCCGTCACTTCCGATCACTGCGCCGGGCTGAATTATTACATTGTTCCCGATCACACACTTTTCTCTTACAGAAACATTCGAATATATTATAACATTATTGCCGATCGTCACATTCGCAGATATCGAGGCTCCCGAATGGATCTGCACATTGTCCCCTATTACCGAGTTCGCGCCCACAGAAACAAAGGGACCTATTGAAGGGTCTTTACCGATTTTCACCTCTTTACCCAAAGAAACATTTTTATCGATACCTTTTTCCACAGTCGGCAGGACGGGATGGAACTCGACGAGAACCTTTAAAAAGGCCCCGTACGGATCGTCCACTTTCAGGATCGGGATATCTCTGTTACAGGAAATATCTTTTGGTGCAATCACCGCACCTGCACGCGTAGTGTTTATCTGATTAAAATATTTGGGATTGTGCAGAAAAGCTATTTCTTCGCTTCCCGCATCCTCGATTTTATTTATATCGCGTATCTTTTTTTCGGGAAAGTGACCTTCGGCTCCTATCATTTCTGCTATTTTTGTCAATAGAATACTCATACGAACCTCTATTTTTTCTTTTTTATTTCTATTAAGGGCAGGATCATTTCTTCCAAACTTACTCCGCCGTGCTGATAAGTGTCCTTTATCTTTCTGTAAAATTCATTCAGACCTTTTTCGAATAAGAAGCAACGGTCCTCTTTTGCCAGCACAACATTCATTCCGTTGAATACAGAAGGCATTTTATATTCAGAGGGCTTTTGCCAGAATATTGTTTGTTTTTTGCTGGATGTGGAAATATTTTTCCCGAATTTCATCCTCAGTCCGCTGCTTACAATTCCGTCCCCTGAAACTTTTGTGTATTTCTTTACAAGTTTTGCTCCGTGATCGGTTGTGATTACTATTTTGAAATCCATTTCGCCAAGGCCGTCAATAATTCTTAAAAGTGAAGAATTTTCGAACCAGCTTTTGATAGTTGCCCTGTAAGAACTTTCATCCTCCATCATTTCGCTTACAAGTTCATCTTTCTTCTGATTATGGACAAGAAAATCTATCATATTGACCACCACAGCAATCAACGGGGAATCTTTGTAACCGTCGATATGCGATTCCAATTT
>JAWOER010000175.1:0-4973 GCA_046482655.1 Candidatus Delongbacteria bacterium
CTGAGCAGCACCACTGCGAGCTTCAGAAATAACTTTTTCTTCCAGTGCATTCAACGCTTCCTGCTTATTCATCCCTGTAATCTTTTCATCAGCAAAAGAACAGGTGACGCATCTTTCGGCGACCTTATTGATGAAGGCTACCTGCCGGAAGCTGTGATTAATTATATCGCAATGCTCGGCTGGAATCCGGGTAATGATGAAGAGATATTTACGATGGATGAACTTATTGAAAAATTCAGCCCCGAAAAGATCGGAAGATCTAATGCTGTTTTTTCCAAAGATAAACTGACATGGCTGAATTCCCAGCATATAAAAAGGCTTGATCCTGAAAAATTCCATTCTATTGCAGAAAAATATTATTCAGATGAACTTAGAGCTGCAGTTGATGTACGCAGGGTCAGCGGTATAATACAGGGAAGGCTGGATAAGTTTACCGATATTCCCGGCATGGTCAGATTTCTGATATCTGTTGATGAATATACAGAAGAAGCATTTTTTCACAAAAAAATGAAAAGTAACACGGAAACGAGCCTGGAATATCTTCAAAAAATAATTCCTGTTTTTGAAAAACTTGAGGAGTGGAATAATGATACTATCTTTAATGCAATGAATGAACTTATCGAAAAAGAAGGCTGCAAAAAAGGTAAAGTCCTCTGGCCTGTCAGGATAGCACTCACAGGGCTGAAAGCAAGCCCCGGCGGCGGAAGTGAGGTCGCAGAGCTGATCGGGAAGGAAGAGACCCTCAAAAGGATCAGTGATGCGGTAGGATTTCTAAAAACAAAAGCTTAAAAATAAATCTGCAGGTGAAAAATTTCATGGAAAAAGAAAAATACATAAGGCCTACATGGGATGAATATTTCATGGAGGTAATGAACGCGGTCTCAAAACGGGCAACATGCAGCAGGGGAAGGAGCGGATGTGTTATAGCAAGGAAAGGCCAGATACTGACAACCGGTTATGTGGGTTCTCCGATAGGGCTTCCTCACTGCGACGATGCGGGACATCAGTTCAAGAAAATGCTCCACGAGGACGGTAGTATTTCCGAACACTGCGTCCGCACCGTCCACGCTGAACAGAACGCGATCTGCCAGGCGGCTAAACTCGGCATCGCCATAGAGGGTGCAACGCTTTACTGCAGAATGACACCCTGCCGAACCTGTGCGATGCTTATAATCAACAGCGGAATAAAACGCGTAGTGGTCGAAAGAAAATATCACAGAGGCACTGAATCCGAAGAAATGTTCAGGCAGGCCGGAATTGAACTGATGATCATTAACGACGAACTACAGAAATATTAAGGAATATCTTTGATACCGAAAGAGCAGATAGAAAAATTAAGGAACTCTATAGATATAGTAGATGTCATAGGTCAAAGGATCGATATTAAAAGATCCGGTGCAAATTACAAAGCCAGATGTCCGTTCCATGACGAAAAGACCCCCTCATTCATGGTTTCACAGTCCAAACAGATATTCAAGTGCTTCGGATGCGGTGTTTCGGGCGATCCTATAAAATTTATTATGATGTATGATAACCTTTCCTATCCAGATGCGATCAGATCCCTTGCTTCGGGATATGGAGTTGAAATTGTCGAAGAACATTCAAATATTGCTTACGACAAATCTGCAGATGATAAAAAGGAATTGTTCAAGAACCTGAACAGATCGGCCTGCGAGATTTTCTGTAAGAACCTTTTAAAAGAAATTAAGGATAAAAATTCCCGGGTCAGTAAATATTTGAGCTTAAGAAAGATCGATCAGGAAATGATAAAAAAATTCAAACTCGGATATGCAGCGGATGAATGGAATTTTTTGAATAAATATCCCGAGTTTTCAGATCATAACGATGATCTTCTGATCGAAGCAGGATTAAGAAAAAAGAACGAAAAAGGCCATATTTACGATCAGTTCAGGAACAGACTGATCTTTCCGCTATCCGACCAGATCGGTAATGTGCTGGCATTTAGTGCAAGAGCTTTTGACGATGATATGCAGCCCAAATACCTGAATTCGCCGGAAACACTTTTGTACAAAAAGAACGAGGTTCTTTACGGTCTGTATCAGTCTCTGGACACCATCAGAAGATCGAGGAGGATCATTTTGGTGGAGGGTAATATTGATGTTATTACTATGCATAAATTTGATATTACAAATACTGTCGCCATATGCGGAACATCGTTTACCCCGAATCATGCCCGTCTCATAAAAAGAAATGCGGACAGAGTAACAATCCTGCTCGACGGCGACGATGCCGGCAAAAAATCTGCTTTAAAAACTGCAGAGTTACTTGCAGAAGCCTCCATGGCGCCCGAGATCGTTGTTCTGCCCGAAAACAGCGACCCGGATTCTTTTTTGCACAGTAAAGGCCGAGAGGAAATGGAGAAAATACTCACCCATCCAGTGGATATGATTGAACTGAATATTATGATCAGCAGCTCTTCGGAAGAAACAGTTAACGACAAGGCATTTATTGCCAGATCCGTGATAGCATCTTTAGACCATGTTAAAGATCCGGTATTGCTGGACCTGTATAAAAAGAAAGCTGCAGAAAGAACCGGTTTGAGTCCCGAAGTAATCCAGAGAGAGATTAGTAAAATGCCCGAGCGGCGCAGAGTGGGGACAGTAAAGCACGCAGGCAACAACACCGCTTATTCTTTTGATCCTGAAGATTCCACCGAGTTCGGTATTATATATCTTATGCTGACCAGTGCCGATGTGAGAAAAATTTTTTTAAACCAGCTTATCGAAAACGATTTTAAGAACAGTGAGGCTTCGCATCTTTTTCTAAAGATATACGAACTTTATGAAGAAGGTGAAGAGATAAAATTAAATAATATTTTAGTTGACTTTGACGAAAAATTCAAGGAATTTATAATTGGATTTTTTATTGAGCAGGACGAGGCATTCTACGGATCAGAAAGTGGTTCGAAAAGTGATCCGGAAAATGAGGAAAAGATCCAAAAAGCTTACAGAGACAGTATAAGAAAGATGAAACTGAGAAAGATAGCGGGCAAAATGGAAAATCTGATGTCTGAACTGAGATATACAAAAGGCTCGGAAGAGCAGAACGAGATATTAAGAAAACTATCCGTGCTAAAAAAAGAACAGGGAGAACTTATAAATGGCAAAACTTGATCCGGACTCTATAGATAAAATAGAGTACCTTAAAGACCTTCCGGTATTAAAAGAGATGAAAGATTCGGAGATTATAAAGATAAAGGACAAATTTCATATAGAGAAATTTAATAAGAACCGGTATGTGTTCGAAGACGGCAATACATGTATATGGATTTACTTTGTTTGCGAAGGCAGAGTCAAATTACTTGCTCATTCAGCTGAAGGCAAGGATTTTATTTTGAGGATGGTGGCCTCAAAGGATTTAATTTCGGATAATGGTATTCTTTTTAAAAGAAACACAGAATGCCGATACAGTGCCAAAGCTCATGAGGCTTCTGTTACGGCAAAAATAAGTGCTGTGGATTTTATGGTGATCCTGGAAAGTGATATACAACTATTCAAAAGTTACGCCGAGATCATCGATCTTCATCTTTCAGACGCTTATGTCGGCTTGAGAAATATGGCCTTTGAAAAAGTAGAAAGACGAATTGCCCGGCACCTCATTCAGTTCGCAAAAAATACCGGAGAGAAAACAAAGCAGGGGGTCAAGCTTGGTGTCAGGCTCTCGAGGCAGGAAATAGCAAATCTTACAGGTACGACCATTGAAACAGCTATCAGGGTCATGAGCAAATTTAAAAAATCGAAGATCATTGCGGAAAAGGAAGGATATATATATATTGTAGAAAGGCACAGACTGGTAATGATAGCAGAAGAATTTTAAAATTAACCGGGAAAGGAATATGGACAGCTTAAAAGATTTTTCACAAAGGATCGAAAGCTCTTTCAAAAAAGAAAAGAGATTTTTTGCTTTTTATGCAGATTTTTTAATGGCGAAAGGCAACACTGCAAAAGCAGCCGAAATTCTAAAAGAGCATATCAATTCATATCCTGATTATTCAACGGGAGAAATTGTTCTGGCAGAATTATCCCTTAAGCAGAACAAGACAGATCAGGCAGAAATGCTGTTGAAGGGTGCGTTAGAAAAAGACAGTTCAAATGCAATAGCGCTTAAGTTGCTGTCAAGACTGTATGAATCCTCCGGTGAAAGAGATAAACAGATCGAATGCCTCAGAAAGCTTTTGAAGTTTGATCCTTTTGATCAGGATGCGAAAAATATCTTAAGGCTATATGACAGCCAAACAGACGAACCGGAAAAAACCTATTCAGAAGGAGCTGATGATGCCGATGTCCCTGAACTGGCTCTGGAAGAGGATGATAATGTTTTTGAAAAACATAAATTCGGAAAAGAAGTGCTCGATAAGGAAAAAAGCTTTTCTGAAGATATCGTTGAGAGCTTGGATACGCTCACTGAAAGCTTTATAGAAGATAACGAAAATACTGCAGAACAGCCAAAGGATGGATCCGGTGATGATTATAGCGATCTTGTGTTTATGAAAGATCAAACTGAAGAAGTAGAAGAAACTGAAGAAGTAGAAGAAACCGAAGAAGTAGAAGAAACCGAAGAAGTAGAAGAAACTGAAGAAGATATCACCATTGATTATAAAGACAGTGATCCCGATATAAATAATATTCTCAAAGAGAACGACCTTTCAACCGCCGAATACAGATCCAGACTCGAGGAGGCATCCAGAATAGCAGATGAAGATGATGAGAATTATGATTATCTTGTGGATCTGGCCCATGCTAAGTTCAATTATGCTGTGTCAGAAGCAAAAAAAGAAATATATTATTACTACAAAAAATCAAAAGAAGAACCGTCAAACAAAAAGTACAGGGAAAATTTGGATTCATACAGAGAGGAGGTACTTAAGCTCAAAGAAGACCTTATAGAAGAAATGAATATGTTAAAGAACGAGTATTATTAATTATGAAATATTTTATATATCCTATTTCGGT
>JAWOER010000059.1:0-2663 GCA_046482655.1 Candidatus Delongbacteria bacterium
AATGTGTGACAGGATCGGGATAATCAATAAGGGGAAATTACTTACCGTGGGGACTATTGAAGAACTAAGAGAAGATTCGGGTAAACACTATATCGAAGATATCTTTATTTATTTTGTTAATAAAAAAAATGATGATGAATATGAAAAAGAATAGACCGGCAAAAAAAAGCAGATCCACAGTAATTTTAAAAAGTGTGCAAAGATCCTTGTCTTTTGTTAAGGGAACACCGGTGCTTCCGGTAGTTTCAAAAAGCGATGTGGCGGATATAATAGTTCTGCTTGAGGAATTAAAAGAGGCGGAAGATGTCTTTGAGAACATTGAAAAAAACAAATGATCTTCAAATGAGCGGGGACAGAAAATGAAATGTGTAAAATTCTCGAATATTATAAACTTGGAAACAGTTAATTCGACCAATTCTTATATTAAGAACGATCCCGATCATTTTCCGGACGGTACTGTGGTTTTTGCACAGGAACAGACATCTGGAAGAGGAAGACTGGACAGAAAATGGATAGGAGAAAAAAATAAAAGTATTTTTGTCTCCTTCCTCATCAAAAACATCTACGACAACGCCGACGCTATCAGACTCTCATTTCTTTTTTCCATCGCTCTCAAGACTTTTTTTTCAAAATATGTTGATTACAGTTCCATAAAGTTAAAATGGCCCAATGATATCCTGATTAACGGAAAAAAGATCTGCGGAATACTCTCAGAGTACACCAAAGACTGTGTGATAGTGGGTCTGGGAATAAATTTATTTGATTTTGCCCCGGCTCAAAAGATCAGTAAACCCTGGACAAGTCTCAGCAGTGAGACTTCCCAAACTCTCTGTATGGAAATACTTCAATCTGAGCTCGTTTCATCCATTAACGATGTTTTTGTAAGATACTGTACCAATTTCGCCTCTGACATACCTATGATATGGTTTAGAGAATCGGGCATCATAGGAGATAAAATAAGCATTTATGACGGCAAAAAATTATTGAAAGGTACTGTAAAAATGATCAATGATACCGGTGCACTTATAATTCAGGAAGAAAATACGAAAAAAAATATAACTGTTTACTATGGAGACTTAGACTAAGATGATTAACTTTGATTTTGCCAGAAAGGAGATGATAAAAGATCAGCTCAAAAAAAGAGGGATTCATGACAAAAAAATTTTGGAGGCATTCGAAAAAACTCCAAGACATGCCTTCGTCAACGAAAGCGATATTCAGCATGCCTACGATGACTCCGCACTTCCCATCGGACTTTCCCAAACCATATCTCAGCCTTATATGGTGGCTTATATGACCCAGTTGCTCAAACCCAAAGAGAACGATATAATTTTAGAGATCGGTACGGGATCAGGATTTCAGGCGGCCATTCTGTCAAAGTTATGCAAATTTGTAATATCGATCGAAAGAATACCGGAACTGGCAACTAAGGCAAAAAAGAATATATCGGATCAGAATATTGATAATGTCCAGATATTTGTCGGCGACGGAAGCCTGGGATGGAAAGCGGACGCTCCATATGACAGCATCATCGTTACTGCAGGAGCAAAAAAAATACCGGAAGCACTTATATCACAGATGAAGCCCGGCGCGAGGATGGTCATACCTGTAGAATCGGAATGGTGCCATAAATTAATGCTGATACGAAAAGAAGAGGACTCTTTTACAGCTGAAGAAATAATGGATTGTGTTTTTGTACCGCTGGTATCCAGATAAACAGGTTTGGGAGAAACAATGAAAAAGTATATTTCAGTTTTACTTAAAGGTATCGGGGTGGGCATAGCCAATATTATACCCGGGGTGTCCGGCGGTACGATAGCACTGATAACAGGTATCTTTGAAGAAACTGTGAACTCCATCAAATCTTTCGATGTGGGAGCAATAAAACTTTTGATCAAAGGAAAATTTCCCGAATTTGTAAAACATACCAATCTGTATTTCCTTTTTTCTCTTCTTGCAGGAGCATCAGCAGGAATATTTTTATTATCTTTTGTGCTGGAATTTTTGTTCGAATATTATCCCGAATTTGTCTGGGCTTTCTTTTTTGGCCTGATCCTTTCGTCGGTCGTTTTTGTTGCAAAAAGGATCTGTAAGTGGAATTTTTTTCTGATCATTTACTTTCTTTTTGGTACTTTGACCGCTGTTACAGTAACGAACATTCTGGAGCCGGCATCGGAAAATCCTTCGTTCACATATGTTTTTATTTGCGGTGCTGTCGCAGTCTGCAGCATGATACTTCCCGGACTTTCCGGATCATTCGTGCTTATCCTTATGGGTAACTATGAACTTATCATGATCAGATCCGTAAAGAATCTGGACATGCAGATCCTGACACCGCTTTTTTTAGGTGCGGGATTCGGTATCATAGCATTTTCTCATCTGCTGTCATGGGTATTTAAAAAGTTCCCGGATCAGACAATTGCCGTCCTCACCGGATTCATCTTGGGTTCACTGCCTCTTGTATGGCCGTGGAAAAAAGAAGTGACAGAGATATTCGGTGCAGACAAGGTAAAAATTGTAGGTTACAACTATTATTTTCCCCAATCTTTTTCTATTGAAGAATTATTGACGGTCTTATTTATGATAACCGGATTCGCTGTCCTTTATTTTCTGGAAAAAAATACATCTTTGGATCACAGCCCTGACGAGACCTGATAATTATC
>JAWOER010000140.1:0-4486 GCA_046482655.1 Candidatus Delongbacteria bacterium
CTTTCCAACAGGATCAAAGATGGTCTGGTTAGTATAACTGCATACGAAAAAGTGCCGGGAAGAGTTACTATAACAGTGGAAGATAACGGTGTCTCCAAAGATTGCTTTACCAAACCTGAGGGCAACGGCATCGGTCTTTCAAGTGTGCGTGAACGGTTGGAACTTGTTTACGGCGGCAATCATAGTTTTAAAATCGAAAAAGGCAAAGGTTTTAAAGTAATAATCGGAATACCAAAAAAATTATAGGGGTAAAAAAATGAATTACAGAACAATGATAATCGAAGATGAAGAACTTACCAGGCTCGGGTTAAAAAATAAACTCGAAAAATTTGCTGAAATAGAAATAGTGGATATGGCCGAAAACGGCATTGAAGCTGTGGAAAAGATCAACAGCATAAAACCTGACCTTATATTTTTAGATATTCAGATGCCTGGAATGAATGGCTTTGAGGTTTTGCAGAATATTGAATTCATACCAATTATCATATTCACTACTGCATACGATGAATACGCATTAAAAGCTTTCGAAACTAATTCCATAGACTATCTATTAAAACCTGTAGAAGAAGAAAGACTGGCTCGAGCAATAAGTAAACTTGAAAAAATTTCTTCAAAGAATGGACAGAATAATAATTTCGACAATAAAATATCGGCTCTCTTAAGGGAATTAAAGAATAATAATGATAAATTGACCAGGATACATATAAAGATCGGTGATGAAGTTATTTTTGTAAATACAGAGAACATATATTTCTTTAAGGCTGACAATAAATACACAACTATTTTTACCTACGACGATGAGTATATAATAAATGATACCCTCGCCTATATGGAAACAAAACTCCCGGATAAATTTGTCCGTATCCACAGGGGTTATATTGTAAATACCGACCACATAAAAAAATTAAAAAAATGGTTCGGGGGAAAGTATCTTGCAGTAATGAATGATAAGAAATTTACAGAAATACCTGTCAGCAGAAATTCAAAAGATAAACTTTTCTCGGACTGACATTCAGATATCGGGATATATATGAAACCTGCTAAAAAATATTACTATTCCGACGTATTATCATTTATGAAAAAAAATTACGGCAAAAAATTGGGCAAGATCGGTCTTTCTCTCAACACTCCCTGTCCCCAAGAACCTCCGTGCATTTTCTGCAACAAAACATCTTTTATACCCTCGACCATAAAGGGAAACCTTACGGTAGAGGAACAAATAGAAAATGGTTTGCCGTATGTTATGAATAAATATCCTACCGATTCATTTATTGCTTATTTTCAGGATAACACCTCAACATACGGTGATCTGAACTATTTGAAAAGATCTTTCAAGACCGCTTTGGCACATCCAAAAATAAAGCTGCTCGCATTATCAACCCGTCCCGACTGTATTTGTCACGAACTTCTTACAATGCTGAAAAATATATCGAATGGAAAAGAAATATGGATAGAACTTGGATTACAGTCTGTTCACAACAGCACACTGAAAGCTATAAAACGGAACCACAGTTATGAAGAATTTTTAAATGCTTTTAGGCTAATAAGAAAAGATACTGACTTTAAGATCGGAATACACCTTATAATCGGATTGCCGGAAGAATCGGAAAATATGATGTTCGAAAGTTTTAAAGAAATTGACAGGATCGAACCCGATTATGTTAAAATACATCACCTTCAGGTTTTAAAGAACACAGAACTTGAAAGATATTACCTTGAAGGCGAATACCGACCACTCAGCCTGTCCGAATACATTGAAGTTTTTTCTGAATGCCTGTCTTTTTTAAACAGAGAAATAGTTATTCAAAGACTGCTTTCCAGAGCCCATCCAGACCAGCTTGTTGCTCCTGTGTGGGGAATAACTGCAGAACAGTTTAAAAAAAGACTTTTTGAATATATGGACAAAAACGGCCTTTATCAGGGATCTGACCGAGTCAACTGATCCTAAAAAACAACTATTTATCAATATCCACTACAGGCGAACGGCAATCTTCGATTTCAGAAAATCCCCAGTTCACAAGATCATTAATAAACTCATCCCGTCCTCTCATACTCCTGCTTCCCAAAACAACAGCTACAAGTCTCATATCGTCTTTTTTTGCGGTCGCGACGATATTGAATCCTGCTTTTCTGTAATATCCTGTTTTGAGTCCGTCAAAATAGGGATAATCTTTTATAAGCCTGCTTGTATTTCTCAACATGAACTTTTTTGAGTTCTGTCTAATATAGTCCAGCCATGTAGAACTGTATTTTGTTATTATTCTGTGTTTTAGCATTTCTTCTGCAAGGAGTACCAGATCATAACAGGTTGAGGTATTTGCTTCTTTACTGTTGGAAAGATTCTTTCGTGAAGGAGGCAGTCCATGAGGAAAGAAGAACGATGTTCTCTTCATATTGAGCTGCTTTGCTCTTGAATTCATCATATTGACGAACAAAGGTACTTTTCCGCAGAATCCGACCCGTTCGGCAAGAACAGTTGTTGCATCGTTGGCAGATTTAATGATCACAGATTTTAAAAGATCTTCGACGCTCATTTCTTCATATTCTCTCAAAAAAATTTGAGAACCGCCTATCTTTGAGGCGGCAGTAGATGTCCTGAGCATATCATACAGAGACAAATTACCCTTTTTGATTTCCTCTACCACCAAAAGAATTGACATCATTTTTGTGAGCGAAGCTATCTCGAGTTCTTTATGTATGTTTTTTTCAAAAAGTATCTGCCTGCTGTTAATATCCACCAGGATAACAGCTTTATAGTCTTTAAAACGAGACTTAAATTCATTGTTTAAAAATTCTTTTTTAGAATACCTTTGCCTACTCTGACTAAATAAACCTGTTACAAAAAAAATAAAGATCAACAGACTGAAAGTCCGGCAAAGATTTGTGTATATTTTACACATAGATCGTTTCATCTTCACATTCTGATTCTTCAAATCCTTTTTTTCTTAAAAGACAACTTTCGCATCTGCCGCATGCCTTTTCACCTACCGGATCATAGCATGATATAGTTTTCGAATAATCAACACCCAGTTTTTTTCCTGTACGGATTATATCCGCTTTGGTAAAAGATATTAGCGGTGCCTCGATCTTTATCCTGATCTTATTCTCAACACAATCTTTTAGAGCAAGATTCGCCATATTTTGAAAAGCGTATATATATTCAGGCCTGCAGTCGGGATATCCTGAATAATCAATGCTGTTCGCTCCGATAAAAACAGTTTCTGCACCGACAGTTTCTGCATAAGCTAAAGCATAGCTGAGAAATATTGTGTTTCTGGCAGGAACATATGTATCTGGTATTTTCTGACTCCCGAAGCTGTCCTTTTTTACACTTTTATTTTTGTTGGTGAGTGCCGAAACAGAAAAAAATTCTTTGTCAAGTTTAGCTGTTTTATGCTCAACCGCTCCTGATCTCACGGCATTTTCCATTGCGAATTCAAGCTCGATCTTATGTTTTTGACCATAATCAAATGAGAGCGCATAGACCAAAAAACCTCTTGAAACCGCAATAGCCAGACAAGTGGTAGAATCTAGGCCGCCAGATAATAGTACTATAGCTTTTTTATGACTCGAAATAAGAACCTCCAGGCCATCCTACATATATATCTCCCGCAGAAATTGTGTGGATATGTATGCGAACAAAGAGCTTTTTCAACCCGAACTCCTTCTTTGATTCATTTGTAAATAAGTTAATTTTTTTTATCCTCAAAATCAAGCAGTTTTAGATCTATTTTCTTGATATAGAAAAAATATTATTTGCCTCTCTGCTTATCAGTTTTTTCATTTCCAGCATAAAAAGCTTGCTCATTATTGTTCCTGTATCCAGTAAAGTCTCTTCGCTCAATTCATCAATACTTTTGGAATTTTCTATTAAAGATGTGTATATTTTTTCTTCAATTTCATCGTTAAATTCTATTATCTTATTTTTGACCTTTTCTGCTGCACATGAGACCATGTTCAATACCCTTTCGGGCATTTCCTCAATAATATCATTTGGGCCTGTGACCAGTTTTGCCTGCCCCGTCATTATCAAATTATTACTGCCTTCGAATTTTTCTCTGTAAATTTCGTTGGGAAGAGCGAATACTTCTTTACCCTGCTCAAGCCCGAAATCGGCAGTGATAAGTGAACCGGAGCCTTTTTTTGCTTCTCCTACAAGAACACCGAGACTCATTCCGCTTATTATTCTGTTCCTGGCAGGAAATGTATATGTGGTGGGACTAGTACCTATAAGAAAAGGGGACATTACCGCACCTTCCTGTTCTATTATTTTTCGTCTTGCAAATCTGCTGCTCACATTAACCTCTACATCTATGCCCGATCCCAGCACTGCAACGGTTCTTTTACCTGCTTCCAAAGCTCCGCAGTGAGCTATGGTATCCGCCCCCATTGCAAGCCCGCTGACTATAACGAAACCGGCGGTGGCAAGTTCTCTCGATATTCTCTGAATGCAGTATTTTCCCGATGAAGAAAGCGTCCTTGATCC